>JADHUM010000013.1 GCA_016784545.1 Candidatus Neomarinimicrobiota bacterium | reverse complement strand
TAAACGCTTCTTGCGTTTATGTGTTGCGATCTTGCGCCGTTTCCGTTTTTTTCCACAAGGCATGTAGCTTCTCCTCTTTCAATGCGGCGCGAATATAAGAGCCCAACCATAGTCCACAAAGTAATTTATCGCAGGAATATTTAGCTATTCTCTGGCCATAAGTGAAACATTTACACGATCACGAAGCAAGCGAGAGGGTTTAAACACTGGGACATAACGAGCTGGCAAATTCACAGCTTCACCGGTTCCCGGGTTCCTGGCCTGTTTGGGAGCTCGTTTTTTCACTCCAAAACTTCCAAACTTTCTAAACTCCACCCGAACTCCATCAACCATTGATTCAGCCAGAGTTGTGAGAAAAGCATCGATCACAGCCTCCGTCTCAACTTTGGTCAATCCGGTTCCACCTGAGATGATATCAACCATATCTGCTTTGGTCATGCTAGTCTCCTTTGTTAATAGGGGATGCGATACTGCAATTTTATACTTGAAGATGACTCCCAACCTGGCAAGGCTGAGGAAACATCATCCTTTAAAATGGTCCACCATGATCTTCGTGGCTCTAGGGGATACTGCAATTGGCTATTTTGAGGCATACCTGCCTCTATACATAGTGCTCTCCGGGCATCTTCGAAGGTGCCAATGGCATCCACCAAATTTGCTTTATAAGCCTGCCTTCCAGTAAATACTCGTCCATTTCCCAGACTTTGCATATTTATCTCATCAATCCCGCGCTCCTGAGAAACCACCTCAGTAAATTGTTCATAAACATCATCTATGATTCCCTGAAAATAAGCCCTCTCCTGGGCACTCATTTCACGGAAAGGTGAGCCGGCATCTTTAAAGTCTTGAGACTTAACCGTTCGCATACCCACGCCAACCTTTTCCATCAGATCAGAGTAAACGGGGAACTGCATGATAACACCAATACTTCCAGTCAAAGTGCCATCGTTGGCGAATATGCTATCAGCTCCCAGAGCGGCATAATAGCCCCCTGAGGCTGCCACACTGGCCATACTCACAAAAATAGGCTTGTCACTATTGTCCCTGACTGTTTTTATTGCATGATAGAGTTCCTGAGACGGTGCGACCTGACCCCCAGGGGAATTAATGGGAATCAGAATGCCACCGATTCTATCGTTTTCTGCGAATGTTTTCAAGGAGGATATCCACTTGCGGGAAGCGTTTATTTCCCCTTCCAACGGTAAGACAGCAATACGTTTTGAGTGGTCAAACCATTTTTCCCCACTCTCTTTTTTCGAAACCATGAAGAGCAAAACTGCGAGAACAGCAATGACGATTACTCCATAGATGCGATTTTTATTCTTGTATTTGCTATCCATTATTCTTTTTCGTGTAAATTGTTAATTTTTGTCCTGGATAAATGTGCTGTCCATAGCTCAAACCATTCCAATGCCGAATGCGTTTAGCACTGGTATTAAAGTTTTCTGCTATTTGACCCAGCGTATCACCTTTTCTAACAGTATAGGTCTTTTTCGCGTAGTCTGAGGCAGGGGGTGAAGACTTGCTGGTCGTCTTTTTGCTTGAGGTAGAGGCATAGTTCTTAGGCGCAGGGATCACCAACTTTTGACCCACCGAAAGTCTATTTCGATTTTTAATGCGATTTGCCTGAACAAGTTTTGTTAAGGAGACATTATACTTTCTGGCAATAACAGATAAGGTTTCACCACGACGAACATAATGAACCTGGTAGTCTATTTTATCAGAAGTTGGAATGGATGCCATGGCTGTTTTACTCACCGAGCCTTTGCCTATAGGTACTTTAAGTTGGTAAGGTGTTTTAGCTGGTGGGGTGACACCTTGTCGCAATTCAGGATTATATGTTTTTAGATCTTGATAATTCACGCGGAGCGCATGGGCGATTTTATCAAGGTCAAGACTCCGATCAATATCTATTACTTCATACTCCCAATCTGTAAGATCGTCCACGTGGAAGCCATAACTCTCAGGGTCGCTACCAATGATAGCAGCAGCTATGACTGTGGCGACATAATTACGGGTTTGCCGGGGCAGGGTAATCATGCGCCAGTAATCGCGATGTCCTTCCCTCCTGATTGTCCTCCGAACTCGAGCTTCGCCAGTATTGTATGAAGCCATAGCCAGGTACCAGTCATCAAACTCATCATGGAGGTCTTTTAAATATTTTGCTGCAGCGTGAGTTGATTTTACCACATCCCTGCGTTCATCCACCCACCAGTCACGTTTCAAACCGTAGCGACGACCCGTTGCGGAAATAAATTGCCATGGGCCTACTGCATGAGCATATGAATAAGCTTTTGTGTTCAAGCCAGATTCAATCATGGCCAGATATATCAATTCCTCGGGTAACCCATAGGAAGCGAGAATGGGTCTGATCGTTGTGGCATAAAAGGAATAGCGATCCAACCAGATCTGGAATTCCTTGTGCTTTCTATGCTGAAAAAGATTAATCATGGTCTTTACGCGGCTATTCAAAATGAGAGGGAGATGACCATCTCTGTCATCCACAACCATAAAGGTCACATCTGCATCAAGAGAATCCAATAAATCACTCATGCGTGATAGCTGGTCCTTCAAAGAAGGTTGCCCAAGGAGATCTTGAAGATCATCGCTGATATAACCTTCAAAATCTGTGGAAGCCAATTCGCTAAGTCCGGAAACCGTCTCTCTGATCTCATCAGGAATGGGATCATCTATCTCTTCTATGGCGGCCAGCGTTGCCACGAGACGTTCAACCTCAAACTGGACCCCTAAAGTATCCCGGGCAACAATCATCAATCTGGCATCGGCGTAGTAGCGCTTGGCTTCCTGTATAAAATACTCCAACAGAAAATCATCGTCTTCCAGGTCTATGGGTGGTTTTATCATTTGGCCCATACTCAACATACTGGGAACAGGCATGAGCTCTGCTGAAAAGCCAGGGATACTGATGAGCAAACTGAGGGTCAAAGCGAACTTTAGCATTCGCGAACTATTGAATGACTTCATAACGGGAGAGAAGATAGAATTAACATTATTTGATAACAAGCTCAGAATCAAGCTCTTATAACTTTTATATCATCCTGTGATTTAATTGATATGTGTTAAAGTATGATGGTATTGGATCAAAGGGCATTTAGAGCAGGGCCCCTTGCTACAATAAATCTTTTTCCATGCCAGTAGCCCTTGTTGTTCAGCCACACAGGTTATTTTTGACAGCCCCAGGCGGGGAAGCATCTTCTTTTCCAGACCATAATGTCTGAATATTTTCATCCTCTGCCATAGCGCAAAGCCACGATCATCCCCCATGAAAGGAGCCAGAATATTAACCAGCCATTCCAGGCATTGGTTTTGGGACAGACCAAAACCTTGCATCTCGACAAATACATGGGACCATGAATCTTGAGGCAGGGAGAGCCAATCTTCTGGTAGAAATAATTGAGGGGCTAGCATTATCCTGCTCAGCAGCCACGATTTCGAAGAGCGGGCTGGGTAGGACAGATTACTCCCCTCCCAGGTGCGACAATCCGGCCATAGTTTTAAGCCCAGAACGCTGGCAGCTTGATGCAACCACTGAAAGCGAGAGCCCCCTGCCATGATAATTTCTATCATTCCCAGGAAAAGTGGACTGTACCCCTGCCCTTCCAGAGCCAGTACTTTCAGATGGGTCTGTTTCTCCCTGAATCTGAAAAAAGCGTGTCCTATTAACTCTTCCTCAGTGATTTGTCGGCCTGACAGGCACCTGCCAGCCCCTAGATACTTTCGGTCCACCTTCAATGTTGGAATATCAGGACCCGCATCACCTTCCAGAATGACATGCAGGATCACATCATGGTAGCGCTCATCATTCTGGTGCCCATGAACATACCAGTCTCCTGCTGTGATGTGCATTTCCACATCACCACTCATCTCAAAATCGTCCAGGAGAATCCGCGATCTGAATATATCAGGACCGTGACCATCATTGCACTGTCCTGAATCCAGAATAATTAAACGCTCACCATCAACAGTACGGAGATCAACTATCTGTTCTCCCTGTCGCAGCCACCATTTGACCAAATCCTTTTCCTGAGTATTCCAGTTGAATTGACTCCCTTCAGCAATAGCATCCTGCTGAAGCAATACTTCTTGATAATCCATCCAAAGTGTCCTTGTTTGGCGGAATTTAAATCATGCACTCACCTCAAGGAAGTACAATTTGAGGCAAATCTAGTGACCTATTTTTGAGGAGGGATGTAGTGCTCTACAAATTGCGATCTTGCATCATCAACAAATTGTTGTCTGGTTTCAGTGCTGTATGCACCTGGGTCCATGGGAGGTAGAATAGACAGTGTGATGGTTGTGGAAGATATGCGACGTTCTTTTTTGCCCTTGGCTTTATGTGCCCCGTTAATCACTACTGGAACAATGGGGATGCCTGTATCCAGGGAAAGGATGAAGGCACCCTTTTTAAATCGTTGAAGCTGGCCATCCATGCTGCGTGTACCTTCTGCAAAAATCACTAAGGAGTGACTTTTATCTTCAGACATCTGAATGGCAACTTGATCCATCACCGCCAGGGCTGCCCGATGATTTTTCCTGTCTACAAAATAATGACCGGCGGCCCACATGGCCCCACCAAAAAAAGGGACATATTTCAGTTGTTTCTTTGCCAGCATACCATGTTTGTTTTTTATCCCCCAATAAATGGCGGGAATATCAAAAGCTGAAGTGTGGTTGCTGATAAAGATGTACTGGGCGTTCTCATCAATATTATCAAGGCCTTCCACCTCAACTCTGACCCTGGAGATTTTCAGAACACCTCTGGCCCATCTCTGACCCAGGCGGTGGGCATTCCGACCAGTCCGATCAACGACTTTTGCCAGGATTACAAAGGGAATACAAATAGCGGTCCACAAGGACACGATTCCAATAATAAGAAAGTAGTGGAGCATGCTGCTAACTTAGGTGTAATCCAGCTGAACCCATGTAGGGTGCCAGAATCTCTGGGAGGAGAACACTTCCATCTTTTTGTTGATACGTCTCTAAAAGTGCTACCAACAAACGCGGAGTTGCCACCCCTGAGCCATTCAAAGTATGGAGCAGCTGCACCTTACTTCCACTTTGGGGTTTGAATTTTATGGCGCCTCTGCGGGCTTGAAAGTCTTCAAAATTTGAGCAACTCGATACTTCCAGCCACCTCGCTTCTCCAGGTGCCCACAGTTCCAGATCATAGCATTTAGCTGCGGCAAATGAAAGGTCTCCTGTAACCAACTCAATGACGCGGTATTCAAGACCCAGTGCTTCAAGGATATCTTCAGCATCACGCCTCAGTTTTTCCAATTCATCGTAGGAAGTGTCGGGATGGGTGAATTTTACCAGCTCGACTTTGTTAAACTGGTGCAGACGTAAAAAGCCACGTGTGTCCTTCCCGTAGGATCCCGCTTCACGACGAAAACAAGATGAATACGCGCAATAGCGAATCGGCAAATTTTCTTCAGGAATTATTTCCCCCTGGTGGATATTGGTCACTGGTACTTCTGCCGTTGGAATCAAATATAGCTCATCTTGGGGAAGCTTGTACATATCGTCTTCAAACTTGGGCAATTGACCTGTTGTGGTCATACTCCTGGTATTGCTCACTACTGGAGGAAGCACCTCAGTATAGCCGTGCTTATCAATATGGAAATCCAACATAAAGTTAATAAGAGCCCGTTCCAGTCTGGCACCTTTACCTGTGTATAGTGGAAATCCAGGACCGGCAATTTTGGTCCCTCTCGGAAAATCAAAAAGATGTAGACTTTCTCCTAACTCAAGATGAGTGAGTAATTTGAAATCGGGTTGATATCTGTCACCCCACTCCTTCACTACTGGATTCTCTGAGGCATCAGCTCCAACAGGGGTAGTGGCATGTGGTAAATTCGGGACTTGAAGTAAAAGCTCATTCAACGGTGCCTCGACTTCACGCTGTTGATCATCCAAACTCCTTATGCGCTGACCAATCTCTCTGGTTTTGTTGATCAAGTCGGAGGCATCTGCCCCATTCTTTTTCCGTATGGCCACCTCTCTTGAGACAACATTACGCTCATGTTTAAGAACCTCGACCTCGGCAATCACATCTCGACGTTCCTGATCCAACTTCAGGATTGCATCAAAATCAATCTGGACATTCTTATTCTGAATACCCCGCTTGACAAGCTCTGGATTTTCCCTAATTGTTTGGATATCTAACATTCTCTAAATCCCACTCTGATTTTTCCCGCCTAAAAATTGTTAATAAGTACAACCTGTATGCTTCTAACTTCTAACTTCTAACTTCTAACTTTTAACTTTTAACTTCAAAAATAATCATCTGCTCCCCGACCCCGTAAACATCACATAGACAGTATACATAATAATTTTGAAATCCAGTCTTAAAGAAATATTCTCCAGATAAAATAGATCGTATTTCAATTTTAACCGAGAAGCCTCAAGTGTGGTATCATAACCCTGCTTAACCTGAGCCCAGCCGGTAATGCCTGGTTTAACCTGATGTCTCCGCGGATAAAGCGGGTACAACTCAGAAATTTTATCAACAAAAAATTTACGTTCCGGTCGTGGACCAACAAGACTCATTTCATTCTTCAAAATATTTATTGCCTGGGGAATCTCATCTAACCTGAGATGTCTGAGGACCCGACCCACTTTTGTAACTCGAGGATCAGCTTCAGTTGCCCAGACAGGACCTGTATCGGCCTCAGCATCCTGAATCATGGTTCTGAATTTAATTACTTTAAATGGTTTACCATTTTTTCCCACACGTTCCTGGGCAAAAAGAACTGGACCTTTTGAGTCCAATTTAATGGCAATGGCGATGAACAAAAGAATGGGAGAAAAGATCGTGAGTGCCAGAAGTGCTACAAAAATATCAAATAGTCGTTTTGCGGCGCGTTCCCACAACGGCATATAATCCGGCATGATGTCAATCAGTGGGATCCCATGGAGCTGTTGCGTTCTGGCAAGTCCAGAAATTGCATCAAACATATCAGGATTCGTTTTAATGCCCACCTTGTGATCTTGCAACAGGCGAATAATGTCTATGGTTCTATCATGATGATCACGCTCAAGTGCCAAAACAACTTCATCAATGTTCAGTTCGTTGATAATCCTGGAAATATCTTTCAACTCACCAAGAATAGGGATGCGTAACTGAGAAGCTTCCAGACCCTGCTCCCCTTCCATTCGAATGAATCCTACTGGTTGGTAACCAGAGCGGGGATTGGGGAAGAAGGCATTTTGGACGATGAGACCTCTTCGATTGAGCCCCACAATAAGTGTCTGTGCCAACCCCTTCCCCTTCTGTAGCAGGTTGAGGTGGATTGAGCGAATCACGATCCTGCCAAAGCTTATAGAAAAAAGCAAGGAAAGCGCATAAAATATGAGGATACTTTTACCAAAAGTTACTGGGTTATCCAGGTCAACTGTAAGTAGGTAGATCAAAAATGTACCAATAAATATGTACTTCGTGATATTGATCAGCTCATCTGATCGAGAGATGGTGCGCTTGATCTTATAAAGACCATTCAGAGTAAAGAGCGTGATCCAGAAAATAGAGAGAAGTGCTGAGGGGAATTGCATATCAGACCACACGAGTTGAATCGTGTTGTTGTACATCCCAGATTCAAATCTGAGGAGAAAAATGACTCCAAAACTCAGATTGATGCTGATAAGATCAGACCCTATGAGCAACATTCTTTCCAGCCAGCGTGGCATACTTTCTTAGCTACTCCTTTTCTCTCGCCAGGGACTGATTTCCCCAGTAGAAAAACGGAGTGAATATAATCGTTCACCTCGAGATTCAAAGGTCGGGACTATGGGGGTCCAAGGTCGAAAGTCGAAAGATTCATAATATTGGACTATTACCCCTACCCTATACCCCTACCCTATACCCTATACCCTATACCCTATACCCTATACCCTTATACCTTTTCCTACTTCCTACTTCCTACTTCCTACTTCCTACTTCCTATCTTCCTACTTCCCAATTTTCAATCCCAAGTAGAATACTAGTATCTTGTTAAACCTTTCTTAATTTTCACGATGAAAAAGCTGACTCTTTTCTTACTCCTGGCATCTCTCAGTGTTGCACAAAATATTCCCATAAGCATGGACGATCCCGTGTATGATTTCCTGGAAAGGCAGGAGAGCCATGGATATATAAACAGCGAGAACTGGAGTACTCGACCATTCACCTATTCTCAGATCAATTCCATGTTGATGGAAATTGAGTCCCATTCTGCCGAGCTTTCAACCCGGGATTTAAAGATTTTAAAATGGTACCAGCAATTCTTTAATCGCAAATTCCCTGAGCAGACACTTACCTTCCCCTGGAGTCGATCAAATTGGTCCCGCATGTTTCAAGCTGAAGTTTCTGACCCACCGCCTCTCTTCATGACCTATCATCTGGGGAATGCATCTGGATGGGTCAGTTGGTCCGAAACATTCCGTCTACAGAATAATGGAAAGGCTTCACGCGGGTACCACACGGATCACCTGGAAATTTCAGGATCCAAGGGTCCTATTGCCTTTTCCACTCAATACACTTTTTTCAGGGTAACTCGAAATGACAGTTTTTCTGAGTTACCTGATACCTATAAAGAGGGCTATCTCCTGGACCGGGACTACATGAAATGGATCAACTGGGGCTATCCTACATCCTCTCTGACATATACGCATCCCGACTTCACCATGGGGATTCACCGCCAGCCTGTATACTGGGGATACTCGGCCAATAACTCACCTATTCTATCAAACAATGTCAACCCTCTCCCCTATGTTGAGTGGACCACGCAGATACCCCACCTGCGATTCAAATTCATGCATGCTCGATTGAGTCCAAATGCAGAAGCAAAACAGGACACCACAAATGAGCGCCGAAATCTCTCCGCACACCGGGTTGAGTTTGACCTGACACCCAATTTCGAATTCGCCTTTAATGAATTTGTCGTCTATGCACACCGTGATTTTGAGTTGGGATATCTGAACCCTGTCAACTTCCTCTTTGCTGAGGAGCAGGTCCAGGGGGATCTTGACAATAAGCTTATGGCGCTTGACTTTAAATGGAGAATCATGCCTGGGCTAACCACCTACGGAACATGGTTTTTTGATGAATTGGATTTTTGGAAATTATTCTCTGGCTGGTGGGGAAATAAGTTCGTCTTCCAATTGGGGGCTACTTACTATCCAAAATCTAACCTACCCTCTCTGAATCTTGAGTATACAGCTGCCAGACCGTGGACTTATTCACATTTATTTCCAATTAATAGTTACACTTCAGGGGGCAGAATATTGGGGCTTCGCGAGGGGCCCAATTCGACGACAGTAGCAATATCCAGCTCATGGCAATTAAATTCAACCCTGTTGCTCTCAGGAGGAGTGGAAATTAACAGGCGGGGTGATGATCCTGGTGCTAATGTATTACTTAGCTATTCAGAACGAGGTGATTTTGAGACTGAAGATGATCAGTTTCTAAATGGACAGATAATAAGGTCAACAAGAGAATATTTTGCACTAGATTTTCACTACAGCCAGGCACTTTCTTTCAAAGCCATTTGGCTGTCAGATCAAGGATTAGAATTAGGAACCAGGTTTACCTGGTAAGGGAAGAAGATTGAAGAACAAAATTATCAACGCTGCTGGTAAAACTTTTCTCATCACTTGTACCCTCTTCATCATGATTGCTTGTCATAAGGGAGCCAAGGATCCCTCTCCAGATTCTCTAGGAAGTATAACCTCTACCTCATTTAAGCTTGAGTTCAATAGCTATGATCTGCAAATACTGGATCAGGAAGACATGCCTTACAGCCAAATTAGCCTTCTGCAGGTAGGTAGTCTCCCCTCTGATTCCAACGATACATTGCGAATGGGCATGTTTATTTGGGAAGGTGAGTACTACAATCACCCAGTACGACTTGCTCAGAAAATTTTACGTTGTGAACTCACTTATAGAGAAACTGGGGATAGCCTCTTCTTAAGGGGGGCTGATATATATATCCAAAAATTGTTTGAAATTGGACATTGGAACGATGATGCTATCTATTTTCCGTACGAATTCGAGCTATACCCCCACGCAGGTCGAGGAGAGGACAATGACATCAAGTTAAGGAATCCTTGGTTCTCTGGTATGTCTCAAGGACAAGTTTTATCCGCACTTTCATTACTATACAGAACGACGGGGGATGTTAAATATCTTGACTATGCAGAGCCCGTATTTAAGAGTTTCACCAAATTAAAATCGAACAACGATCCATGGATTGTATACATTGACTCAGCGGACAATTTGTGGATAGAAGAATATCCATTTGATGACCCGACCAATGTGCTCAATGGATTTATTTTTGGAATATTCGGGTTGTATGACTACTATCTTTGTGATCAGCAAAATGAACTGAGAAAATTTATCCTGAATGCTACCATCACTACAATCGAAAACAATATTCAAAGATATCGTAGAGAGGACAGCTATAGCTATTATTGTTTAGGGCACAGATACGCAGCCGAAAGCTATCACCACATTCATGCTGATCAATTGGCCACATTATCAATGATAGCCAATAGTGATTATTTATTTGAAATGAGTGAAAGTTTCAAACTTGACAATGATTGATTTGAATGGACTTGGGACAATTGCACCTAAGATACGAGATGTAGATAATCAAGTTATGCCACATTCCAAAAATCTTTAGCAGAGCACTAAAACAGTAGGTTCTCAATCTGACAAGTCTACTGATCAGATATTTTATTCAGTACTTTTTCCCAATGCATGACTGTTATTATCTTTTGAAGGATACCGTTATGCCTTGAAGCACATTGGAGATCAGGCTCTCCTTCAAAAAATGTTTCCTGACATAAGCTGCTCCATTGGATCCATCATTAATCCGTTTTTCAGAATTGTTGTAGTAGATCATGATGCTTGATGCAATTTGTTCTGGATTTTCTGGTTCTACAATCAGACCACATCCCGACCTATTTACGATGTCCTCTACTTCACCTCTAATTGATACAATTACGGGTTTTCCTGCTCCCATATATTCAATCAATTTGGACGGGATTGCGTTTAGAAATAGATCGCTTTTTTGAAGAGGAACCACACAGATTGCAGCGGAGAGAATGTAGTCGATCAGTTGATCTCGGGGTATCGATGAGATAAATTCAACATTGGTTAGTTCTCTTTGTTTCGTCATTGCTACCAAATATTCTTTGCGTGCTCCATCCCCCACTATCTGGAAGGTAATATCCTCATCTTTTAGGATGGTTGCAGCCTCAATGATGGTTTCAAGATTTTGAGCAAGTCCAATATTCCCGCTGTACAATACTTTAAAACTATCCTGGTCGGACATGACAGGCGAAGATTCAAGTTTCCGGATAAATTCTGAACTTATACCATTCATCAATTGGTAGTTGAACTTGAGCAGTTCCTGAGGAAATTTCCTGCGAAAATATTTTTTAAATCCTGGTACCGTAAAAAGAAAACCATCGCTCATCCGATAAATGGTTTTCTCCATCAGTCTCCCAATATTTACCATAATCTTTGAGTTTAGTTCGCCTAACACTTCGGCGGACTCTGGCCAGAGATCACGAATATCCAGAAGCACAATACTCTTTTTGAACACTTTGATAACAGATCCAACCAATCCAACAAAAAGTGGTGGACTTGATACGATGACTATGTCATAGGACGGGAGCTGTAGGGCTTTAATCATAGCTGATAGCATAAAACTGATAAAGAAACCAAAGCGTTGCAGAGTCGTCTGCCGTGAATTCGCCCAAACCGGAACCCTGATAATTTTTATGCCAGATTGGGGTGATTCTTCAGTATGAGTACGAAATTTAGAATAACCATTGGCAATTATACCAGTAGGGTAGTTTGGGATTTCACAAAGTATTGTTACATCGTGCCCATAAGAAGACAAGATGTTAGCATACTCGCCCCACCGGGTAGCTGCAGCACCGGTCTCAGGTGGAAAGTATTGTGAAACGATTAGAATTCTCATGCTCAGTCTAATTTCTTTGCAATCTCTGCATATACATGAAATAATTGTTTTTCCTCAGATTCCCATGAATACTTGTGCTTTGCTAAAGCCATGCCCCTACGCCCAAACTCTGCCCTGATGGTATCATTTCTGAGAAGGTATTTAATTTTCTCCACTGCCAGGGGAATATTATCATGGGGTATGAAATACCCTGCGTTATCATTTTCAAATAATGACCGCCAATATTCAAAATCAGATGCGATATAGGGCACCCCAAAACGCATATACTCAAATAGTTTTGTTGGCAAAGAATCAATATAATTGTCAATGGGGTGGAGAATTGCTAAACCAATTTTGGATCCAGCTATATCTTGCATGGCGACCTGATAATCTAACCGTCCTGAGAGCACAACGTTCTCTGTGAGGTCATTATCAAATATCAATTGCGATAGTGTTTCTTTCATACGGCCAGATATAGGGCCGACAATTTTCATCAGAAAACCAGGGTATTCAGATTTTAATGATGCAGCTATTTTTACCATCTCAATTGCACCACGTTCTTTAAGAACGCCTCCAACATATATTACATCAATCGTTTTGGAAGTATTTCCATTCTCTTCCCACAAAGGATAATTGTGAATTATATGAGAATTTTCTGGCATAAACGATTGATAAGAATCCTCAGCAAGAATGATGCTGTCGAAATATCTCATCGATGCGCTCTCCAACATAGAAAATATCCAAAATAGTGCACCCCTGAAGATCTCTGGTATCCAATTACGTTCTCTTATGAGTTGCCTGGTATTTTCATGGACATCATAGACGACGCATTTGCCCTTAATAAATTTCGCGAATAAACCCAGAAGGATTAGTTCGGGATCATGAAAATGAAATACATCTGCCTTGGATCTTAAGATTCTCCAGAATAATATTACAAATGTTCTAACCCTCGACATTTTGGAGCTCCATTGGGGCAATCCGAAGATCCGAACATTGTTTTCCTCTTCATAGCTGAAGGTTGCTGGAGCATGCAATTCAACACTGAATTTTTTGGCCAGGCTGACTGCTTGTTTGTGATATATGCGTACATCATTCCAGGGGTGAACCGAAGAAAAAATAAAGGTTTGAAGTTTTTCGCCAGCATTATTCATAATATTTTTGAAAAGCTATTCAACGATTTGACCTGGTCTCTAGACTGAAACATAAATATGCTAATTAAAACCACCATAAATGCTATTTTTAACAAGACCTCACCGGCAACTGCAACGTTCATCGCTTCAGCGCCTCGGACCACCGCGTAGCTACCACCACTGAACACAATTAAGCGTAAATAAGATTTGAAACTGGGCATGGGAAAGTTCGTCAGCTTTCGTATAACCATCAGACTTCCCAGCGCTGATATCAGATAGCCAAGGAAGAAACCATACACCCCTGCCTTCAATACAGGTACCTGGAAATAAACCCCAGCAAAAAATGTCACGACCAGAGAGATGGCAGCGGAAAAATAAATTATGGAATTGTAGCCTTTGTCAGACAATGCATCGATGGGGCTTCTTAGTATCTCTGCAACAAGGTAAAACGGAATTGTCAGCAGTATAACCGAGGCCATCCAAGATCCAGTATCCGTAATTGATCCTAGCCAATAATTCAATAAATCACCACCCATTGAGCTTAAAAATATTGATAAAACACAGCTAACGATAACAATCAATTCCAAGAGTTGAGCAAGTCCTTGGCCAATTTTTTCAGTTCCATTGGTCTCCACCAATCTAGCTATTCTGGGCAACAGAACTATACCCAGAGGACCTATTACAAATAGGAATGTTCGAACAATACTAATCAGTGAATTAAAAAACGCTAAATCGGAATATGGATTTGAAAATGATACAAGTATTGGTGCCCCGGCCAAAAGAATGAACTGTGAAATAAAACTGATAATGCGTTCACCCCCAAAGTGGGTAAGCTTCTTGATATATGCAGTATTGTTAACCCATACGGATTTATCAGGTATCAATAATAGGTAAGAAATACCACTGATTAAGATCATCCCAAATCCAATTATAGTAAGGGAGACCTTTGGTATTCCAATATATGAGAATACAATAATGGGCATTATGGCTGTCCCTAATAGTTGTATACTATTGGCTCCCATCATCTTTAGGTGGCCACGATAAATGCCATATATCATTGCCTGAAATGCAATTCCAGCCATATAGATTCCGTATGCACTTGAGTTTGAATGAACAAAACCCGGTGCCAAGCCCAAGTGAACTAGAAGCATCATCGCTGCAATTATTGGTATGGTAAAGATCGTAAAAAGAAGAAAGGCACTACCTTCGACGCTACGTGTATTCCATCGTCCCAACATACTTGGGACACCTATGTTCATGCCCAGAAGTAGGATCCCCATTAAAGAAAGGGTGGTCCTCTTTATCAATAGAAATTCACCCAAAACTTCAAGACCATATTTGCGAGCGATGAGCCCATTAAGTACAAAGACACCCATCAAAACCATGAGACCATTTATGGAAGTAATAAAATAATCAATCCTAAGAGAGTTTTGCCCTTTGAAAAGGCGAAAGAATATAAATCCCTTTGTCATGTACTTGTTGAGCGTCTTGCTTTTAGGACGAGGTGAGAATAGGTGGTAATCCGGGAAGGGGACAATTCAAGCAGCATCCTACTCAGCCCCATTGGTCAGTTTTTTAGACCTCAGCCAAGGAATAAATAAATTACGCAATAAAACTGATGCCTTAGTATTGTTTGAGGTTTTTAAATATTCAAAAACCATCAGGAAACCGATAAGAACAACTAAACCTTTAGTGAAAAACAATATTGTAAAATTTGAACTAAAGAATCCGAAAGTGAAATTTGGGATGGCTACTGCAATTGAGGTGATGTAGATGATATTTTTTCGATACTTCGCCACATCTAATATTTTCCAGTGAAAAATATGTGTAATGAATCCAAAAAATAAAGTTGCCAAAGTTGTACCCCACCAACCAAAGCTTGCCCAATACAAACCCAGATAATGAGCATTTGCTGACCCCGTGGTGGTAGGCATTTTCCACCATAATTTAGCGACATAATTTGAGACATTGAAAAGACCCTCAGCAGTCATCCAGGAGAACAACTGGGTTGATCTTCCCAATAGAAATTCGTGCCTTTCTGGAAAGAACTGAAAATAGTAAAAGAGTACTTCAGCAGGGGTAACCAATATTCTATTGATATATGACCACAAGAGAACCTTATAAACATCTGGTCTATCTGCAAAAAGAAAATAGGATATGAGAACTGGACCAGACAGGATAATCACGAGAAGCATCAGGATGAAATAGGGTTTTATTTTTGTCCTCTTGAGAAATATATAAGCAGCGATGGACAAAAATATTGCTGCCAGTGGTGATTTCTCAAGTGTGAGCGAATTCACAAAGAGGCCTAAAATAAAAAAAGACACAAACAACAATTTATACTTTTTCAGCTTATAGAAATTTGTCAAAAACAAGGTGCTCACAATACCAAAGGGGATGAAGAGCGAACGTAGCCAATGAAATAGATACTTCTCAACAATGGTCATGTGAAGGGTTTTTAATGCATCCTCACGCATTAGTGCAAATTTTGCGTTTCCGCCAGGATTCTTCAGCACTTCAATAAGCGGGATTTGATCAACACGCAAAAGGTACAGACCAAGAATCAAAACACAGATTGAAAACAGTATTAACCCCATTTCATAAAAAATGTTATCGCCCTTATCTGTCTCAACTTTTGACCCTAAAATAGACCATGCTCTAGGAACGTCTATTTTTCGATAGAGTTGCCCTAGAAATAGTCCTGCCGGGAACAAGTAATAAAACAATAATATTGAATAGAAATATGCTGATTCATTCTGATGATCCCGAATCATGAGTATATATATAGATGGGATGGCAATAAACACAGTATACGTGGCTATGACCGCTGATGGGATTGAGATTATCCTTATTCCGGAAAAGCCGTAGATAAGACGATACTTATAGGTGATCAAGATGTAAGCAAAAATACTGATGCAAAGCAGTGAGGATTCTAATAGCCATTCATTGGGCATCCAAATCAATACTGCAACCAAAACCAGAGGAAGCATGAAAACTAATTTTAGATCAATATTCCAATCATTAGCATGAATGGTGCCGCTATTATTGTTTTTCATCGGGAGGAATTATTTTTCAATTATCTTCCGATTTAGGCTAGCAATCTTTTCCGAAAATAGACATAATACATTGAGAGTACTGAGGAGAACACAAATCCAATTAGTAATATTTTAATTCTAGCCGGTTTCAATTTTTTATGGATTGGAATAGCAAAATCCAATACTTGAACCGTGGGGGTATCTTTCGCCTCTTTAATCTTAGCCTCTTCATATTGTTGAGTTAGAAACACAAAAAGTGTGTTTTGTATTTCTACCTCACGGCTCAAACGCATCAACTGCACGCCAAGCTCCGGGACTTCCGAAAATGCAGGGAACAGATTTGAACTGCCTGAAGCCTTTATCTTGGACCCAGCATCCATAGAACTCAATTGGATATTTAGCTCTTTAATCTCTTTCTGAACTCTATCCATGTCAGGATGTCCAGGTGTTAGTGTAGATTCCATCACACCGAGCTGTACTTCATTTGATAGAACCTGCCCTTTAAGCAAGGCTGCTGTCTCTATTGCCACCCGCGTCTGTTCGGGTAGGGAGATCATTCCATTTTCTTCTTGAAAAGTTTTAAGCCTATTTTCAGTCTCTTTTAGATCCTGTATATTTTGATTATATCTTCTTTCAATGAATTGCCTTTGAAATGAAGCCTGTTGAGTTTTTAAACTCTTGCTCACTGAATCGAGTTGTGCCACAAAAGCATTTGCAATATCTGCAGCCAGTTGCTTTGAATATTCTTCCTCGTCATCGGGATGGAACCAGCTCGTAGAGGCTGTGACAGAAATTTGGATTGTACCTTCTTCCTCAACTGAAAAGTTAGAACTTTCCCGCAGTGCTTTGACTGCTTTTTCCATGTTATCACAATCATACACAGTCACCAGGTCAAATTTATTTACTATACTCTCCATAACAGATCGACTTTTCAGTACGGCCAAACTGCTCATCGTTTCATCACCCGACTGCGACATTAACCCACTAAAGGGAAGCTCAGATAGGGTGCTAAGGATGCCCGAAGTTGGACTTTGTGATGGAGGCATCAATAGTGCGACTGCTCTAAACGTTTTGGGCAACATAAAAGCAATAGCCACCGATATCACCGAAGCAAAAAATACATTCCTAATAATTTCGTATCTGGCTTCCCAGATGATCAATCCCAATCCTAAAAGATCTAAATCATTTGGTCCATTACTATCGATGTCATTTTTCATAGTTTCATCTTCACTGAGAGGGTTTTTTTTATTCATATAGATGATCGATTCCTAAAATTTTCCAGCGGACACGAAAAAGTCCTGGGTATTAAAGATGATGTTTAAATCACATTCAACACTTTTGATTGATCCAAATGAGTTTATTAATTTCAACAGATTATCCTGATGGATTCGTCCTCATCTTCCCGCTGTAGCCAGGTAGGTAAGATAAAGGGTTGAGAGTGCTGTAAAGACACCTAGGATACTTGAGTTCCCAATAAGAATGTCCTTCCTGTTCCTTGGAACATATATCACATCACCCCTCTTGACGATCACGTCATTTCCGCGTTCAGTATCACCGTCCAAATGGGTTACAGTTACTCTACGCGGGTCTCCAAACTCCAAATTACCTCCAGCCAGGCTTATATAGTCAGCAACAGAATATCCTGGATAAAAGGAAAAGCCTCCTGGAACCTTAACAAAACCATTTACCATCACTCCTCGTTCCCATAGAATATTTATTTCATCTTGAGCTAATAGAATGGTCTCATCAAAATGTTTGGGTGAGATCACCAGATGCTGAGTCTTACCATCGACCATGCGGGTAAGGGTTATATTTCTTACATCCGCGCTTTCACCATAAACAACTTTCCGGCGAAGATAGCTACCTAAAGTTTCATTCTCAGAAATAATATCATAACCAGCCCCCATAATTGAGCCTCGGACTACAATGCCGCTTTTGTCGACTTGACCAAAAGGAACCTTAATCCTATCGCCTTCATAGAATGTTGGATTTGAAGTGAGCTCTCCAAATAAAATATATTTATGAAAATCAATGATCTCAACTTCACCCTGTGCCCTGGTAATTTCTATCTCGAATTCCTTCGCAAGCTGGTGGAATTGGCCGACTCCTTCAATCACATCCGACAATCTTGAAGTCGGGGTAACCGTAGCAAACCCTGGTTGTTGTACGGCACCAGTTACCTGTAATAAGAAGTGCCTGGGTTTAACAAGTACCATACTCACCCTTGCTGAAGGGTATGCCTGTCCAAGCACGTATCGTTTCACTACTTCCATTCCCTCTGTAAGAGATAAACCTGAAACGTGACATACTCCTACCCCAGGGATAAGTAAATCACCTGTAGGTGTTATGGATATCAGAAAAGTCTGGTTAAGTGCAGTTTGAATATTCAAGCCAATCTCATCACCAGGTCCTAGCATATACTCATTCGGATCGATGACCCTTTCGAATACCAAATCCTCCAGACCATCGGCCACCGCCTCTACCTCCATAGGTGCTTCAAGGCTTTCTGCGACTTTATTCTGCGGTGCATTTGATCCGAAGCTCTGAGCAATGGTAATACTAGTTAAGAAAATGTAAGTAATAGCACTTAGCGCGAATCTCATCATGAGGCTCCCAATCGAATAATTTTATCACTCTTGATTCCAGCAGTGGCATTTCTGGTATCAACGATAAGTCTCGAGTTTTCTACGATAGCCTTGATATCATACTCGGAGTGATTGGTAGTAATAACCACACAATCATAGTCACCGAGCTTATCCATATCCAGATCGATGCTGGATTCCATCCTTGAATCAAACTTTACTTCATCAACATAGGGATCATGGAAGCTGACCCTGGCACCTTTGGCTTCCAGAAGTGCGTACACATCCAGAGCCGGAGATTCTCTCACATCATCAATATCAGGCTTATAAGCCATACCCAATAGCAGGATCTTAGACCCATTGATACTTTTTGATCTACCATTTAATCCTTCGGCTACCAGATCAACCACATACTCAGGCATGGAAGCATTGATCTCACTGGCCAATTCAATAAAGCGAGCCTTGTAGTCAAGGGTTCTCATCTTCCAGGAGAGATAGTGGGGATCAATGGGGATACAGTGACCTCCCAAGCCAGGACCTGGAGTAAACTTCATAAATCCAAAGGGTTTGGTGGCAGCAGCATCGATTACTTCCCACACATTCACCCCCAGCTTTGCACACATGATGGCCATCTCATTGGCCAGACCAATATTGATACTCCGGAAAGTATTCTCAAGGAGCTTGGTGAGCTCAGCAGCCTCAGGGGAAGACACCGGGATGAGCTTATCCATGACATGGCCATAGACAGCCATACCCAGCTTGAGACAGTTATCAGTAACACCACCAATGACCTTGGGGGTATTGGTTGTATGATAAACTGGATTACCAGGATCAACTCGTTCAGGTGAAAAGAGCAGGTAGACATCTGTTCCAACCTTGAGACCCGATTCTTCAAGGGCTGGTTGTATGAGATCACGGGTAGTGCCGGGATAGGTTGTACTCTCTAATATGATGATGAGATCTTTATGCACATACTTAACCAGTTCTTTGTTCACATCCAGGATATAGGTGATATCAGGATCTTTGGTCTTACTTAAAGGGGTTGGCACTGCGATACAGATGGCATCGATGTGTTTGATACTTGAGAAGTCTGTGGTGGCAGTGAAGGTACCTGCATCCACCAGAGCTGTCAGTTCAGCATCATTCACATCCTGGATATAGTTCTCTCCAGCATTCAGCTGATCTACTCTGGCCTGGTTCACATCAATACCAATGGTACGGATACCTGCCTTGCCAAATTCAACTGCCAGGGGGAGTCCTACATATCCCAGACCCACTATCCCTACAGTAAAATCCTTTTGCTCAATTCTTTTTAATAATTTTTCCAACGATACATCCGCCCAATTTTATAAATTCTTGTTATATGTTACTACGGCCTACATTTCTGTAATTAAAGCCAAATTCCTTCAACTGATCGATACTCAAAATATTTCGAGCATCTACAATATTTGGAGCTCTGAGATGTGTCTTCAATTCTTTTAATCCAAGCCCCCGCAGTTCGTTCCACTCTGTCAGAATGATAACCAGATCAGCATCCTGTACTGTCTCCAAAACCGTCTTACGAGTATCCAGGTTGGGGAGAAAAAACTTCTTCATATTTTCAGCAGCAATAGGATCGTAGGCTTTCACCCTTGCTCCAGCTTGTTCTAATCCCTGAATAATTGCCAAAGCAGGTGTATCACGAACATCATCTGTATTGGCCTTAAAAGCCAGACCGAGAATGGCCACAGTTTTGTCTCTCAAATCAGGAACAAGTTCCCTTGCTTTGGCTAATATGACATTTCTCTGATTCTTATTCGCTCCAATAGCAGCTTTGACAACTTGAAAATCAACACCATGCTGCTCACCTGTATAAACCAGAGCCTCAGTGTCCTTGGGAAAGCAACTCCCGCCATAGCCTGGTCCGGGATGCAGAAACTTTGAACTGATACGGCCATCCAGACCCATGGCTCTGGCAATGGTATGAACATCTGCTCCAACTTTGTCAGCCAGGTTGGCCACTTCATTGATAAATGATATTTTTACTGCCAGAAAAGCGTTGGAGGCATATTTGATCATCTCTGAGGAAGGAACATTGGTGACAACCATAGGGGTTTCATTGATAAACAGAGGACGATAGACATCCTTCATCATTTCTTCTGCACGTTTGCTGCTCACACCCAGAACCACTCGATCGGGAATCAGAAAATCTTTGACTGCTGAACCTTCCCTTAAAAACTCCGGGTTGGAAACCACATCAAATTCGTAATCAGATTCCTTTTCCCGGGCAATCAGGGCTTCCAGACGGGCACCTGTGCCAACGGGTACCGTAGATTTTGTGCAAATAATTTTATAGCTGTTCAAATTTTTAGCAATGGTGACTGCAACGGCTTCCACAGCCTTAAGGTCCGCTTCTCCGTTGTCACCCATGGGTGTTCCTACAGCTATGAAAATGACTTCAGCATTCCTGACGGAAGTTTCAACGTCTGCACTGAAAGTGAGGCGGCCGGCATTTACATTGCGATCCACCAGCTCTTTAAGCCCTGGTTCATAGATGGGAATCCCACCAGCTTGAAGCATATCGATCTTGTCTGTATCGATATCTGCGCAAACAACAGAATTACCAAAATCTGCCATTCCAGCCCCGCTGACGAGACCAACATACCCAGTTCCAATCACACAAATATTTCTCATTTATTCCCCAAAATAGTTACCTTCATAAAAAAGCACAGCAATATAGACGGCTGTATAGTTGGCAGAAAGTTATTTCCCTATAAGAGCCCGTTTCTTCGCCGCCAGATCCATTCAAAAGTCAACAACACAACCAATACTGCGAAGAGAAGCGGCGAACGAACACCTCTATATTGATATGAAGATTCTCTCACCACCATTTCAGTTGGTATATTGGGCAATTCATCTTCACCGATTTGGATAACCTGCCCCCCACTTCGGGATGCCAGACGAGAGAGGAAAACCTCATCCACGCCCCGGCTCTGATCTTCTCCATTAAAGCTCATCAAGTGAATCCTACTCGTATCTCTACCCCATAGTTCCCCAAACCGATATGCTTCGGCGATGACAACAACCTTACCAGGGTGCTTGGTATCAAGTTCTGTCTGGTAAATTCCGTACTCATCCCGGGAAAGATTTAAGGTTGTTTTATTGCCGGCCTTATCCTCCTGCCAGACCCGCAATTCCGCTGCCCTGATAATTCGATTATCAAGATCCCTTATTGTCACATCAGATTTGATATACGCCCCGGTTGAGGCGGTGTGAACTGGAATATCGATCTGGACTGGGTTGAAGGAAGCTATTTCCTCCAAATACGTGAGGAGGTAGTTCCAGACTAGCTTAAAAGAGGTCTTTGATTGAGGGTGGAAAAACCATTTCCAAAATCCACTGCCTGAAAATATTGCCCGGGGTGGCTGATCACTTATCCTTAGCACCGGTATGGCTGAAGAACCGAAGCCAACCATTAATAATTGATCACCCCCAATATCAATGGAATTGGGTGGGACATCTAAGGGAGCATAGTCCATGAGGTCTCCAGGACTTAACCCCTGCCCCTGTAACCCAAGATAAAAAGCGTGTTCCTTGGAGATTTCGCTCCAATAGCTGGTCTGTGAACCCCCGGCATTATTCACAGTAAACCCCTTTACTCCAAGCCATTCAATCCATTTGGGATGTAGCTTTTCCACTCCATCATAAAACATAACTGATGGGGTTGTTGAATTTTTATCAAGATTAAATGTGGTATGGGAAATCGCTTCAAGGACTCGATCCCCCGAGTGATTGAGGATGATCAAATCTAGATTCTCGGGAATAGAAATGGTTTGGGCTTGCTCACCCTTTCGATAAGTCCCTTGAATAATATGAATCTGGAAAGTTGAGTCAGAAAAACTCTGGATCAAAAATTTATGCAGACGGTTAATTCTCTCACTAATGATTAATACGTTTTTCTTAGCCTTGTTCGGAATAATTTCAAGAAATTGTTCTGTAAGGAAGTCTCCGTTCTCCAGAAACACTTTTACTTTAACCTGAGTGACATGCTTGTTCGTTTTTCCCAGGAGCACCTTCATATCTTGAAAACTCTGATTGAGCTGGATAATTTCTTCACTCAACAATTGATCTATTTCGGTTAGAACTTGTACCGTAGCTCGTCGACCAAAAAGACCCTCTTGCTCTAATTTTCCCTGTATCAGGATTTCTCCATCGCCAGCCTCACCAACCAAATAACTCACATCAATTAATTTTAAGGAAGCGTTTGATTTTGGCTTAAGAGGGTAGACCACGTTCACCCCTAGTGATTTTGACCACGCCATATCCAATGGAGATCGTCCCCCATTCAAGTGACCGTCTGAAAAGAGGAAAACCGCAGCGTATAGATCTTCTGCTTCAGGACCATTGATTGCAAGTGGGCTCCAGTTAAAAGCACTTGATTTGTCTGAAAAAGTAAAATTATCAGAGCTGATCTGCTGTCCCTCCATGGTCCAGATATCAACATCGGTATTTTTCTCTAGCGCTTCGATTGTTTCAGTGATGGATTTTTTGAGGTCCTCGGTGTTACCCTGCCAGGCATTCCCCATACTGCTTGACTGGTCTATAATGACTGCCAATCGCTTGGGGACTAAGTATTGTCTCTTCAAAGTAAGTTGAGGAGCGAAAAGCAAGAGGAGCAATATCAGCAAAGCCAGCATCCGGAAAATGGGGATAATCCAGGTCAGCCAGTAGTCAGAGCGGGATGAGCTGTTTTTCCGCGGTTTGTTCATTAAAAAGGTAAAAACACTACCTAGTGTCAAGAGAGCCAGGAAAAGGTATCCGTCACCGCTAAAATCGGCTTCTAATGAAAAACCAAATGGCAGGTTCATTTAGCCGCCAAAACTGAGTTTTAAATTGGGAACGGCTGCCATATCCAGGGAATCCGATCCCTGATTACCAGCTTTCCAATAGCCCATATAGGCGATCATGGCAGCATTGTCGGTACAGTAACGCATATCCGGTTGATAAAGCGTTTTATCCTGTTCTTCAGCCAGCTCTACCATCCTCTCACGGAGTCTTGAGTTTGCGGCTACACCACCAGCCAAGACTATCCTGTTATGACCTAGATCACTGGCAGCCTGCATGGTCTGTTTTGAGAGAACGTCAACCACAGCCTCTTGAAAGCTGGCTGCAATATCAGGTAAATGGGCTTTGATAAACGCTGACTCTTGCTTTGAAATATATTGAAGTACATTTGTTTTAAGTCCTGAAAAGGAAAAATCATAACTATCCTTAAATGCACTTCTGGGAAACTGATGGAAATTCGAATTGCCTTGTTTGCTCAGCTTATCAATAAGTGGTCCGCCCGGATAGCCAATACCCAGCAGTCTGGCGACTTTATCGAAAGCCTCTCCAGCGGCATCATCTCGGGTCTGGCCAATCAACTTATAGTCTCTGGCGTTTTCAACATGGATCAGTTGCGTGTGACCTCCAGACACCAATAGACAGAGAAAGGGTGTGGGTAAGGTCTTGTGACCAATAAAATTGGCGAAAATATGACCTTCAATATGATTGATGCCATATATGGGGATATCCAAACCCAGTGCGAGCCCTTTGGCATAGCTCAAACCAACCAATAAAGATCCCGCCAATCCTGGTCCCTGGGTTACTGCAATCCCCTGGACATCTGCCAGAGTCATATCTGCCTGCTCAAGTACACCTCGAACTACTGGACCAAGCAGCTTATTGTGCTCCCGGGAAGCGTATTCAGGTACCACTCCTCCATAACTGGTATGGACAAGTTGCGTTGCTGTAATGTGGTGAATCATTTCAGGCCCACGAAAAAGAGCAGCCGCAGTTTCATCACAGGATGTTTCAATCCCAAGGATAACAGTGTCTTGCATCTATTTTTGTACGATCTCTATTTTATCTGGAATAAATCGATTTACTCTTTTTACACCAACTGGCAATACTGCTTCAGGTACATATAATTGTTCATTTTGATTCCAATGTGCCCGATAGTCGAAACTGACAATAAAGTCTTCTGGTTTCAGCTCCAGGAGTCGATCCATACCACCTTCTGCTTCCAATCCAATAAATTGAGGAATCACAGAAATTTCTACATTGCGAGGGACATTCTCAAGTCTGATTGGAATATTGAAAAACTCAACTGCTCCGATACTTTGAATATCAGCGCTCAGGGTTATGGCAGAAGTATCCAGGATAAACAGCTGGGCTGGCTGAAGTGATAGAGCCAGTGATACTGACACATCTACATTGACATCAGATACCTGATATGGCGGTACAGTAATACTGGTGAGCTCATTAAGCATTGAAGCAGGACCATGCACCATCACTTTACTTGGCTTTACCTTGATATCACCAACCAGCATATATCCCAGGGCAGGTTCAATGACAGCCTGGACATTTACATTGAGTTCTTTATGGGCCATGCTCTCAACACTCACCCAGATTGATTCTGGCTCAACAATATGCAATAGATCCAATTTATAGTCCCTGGGTAAAATGAATTTATCAGGATGCTCGGCATAGTATTCATTTAGGTGATAGACTTGTGTGTTTTTCGTTTTTGTCAAATCAAGTACTAATCCAGCTTCTGACAAGGGCATGGTCATATTTGCCCACAGAAGTGTATGTCCCTTGCCCCGGAATCTTGCGGTAATCATTTCAGGAATTTCATTATTGAAGGCTTTATCATCAGAAAGCCCGTCAATTCTTAGAGGAATATCCAGATCAAAAAAATACTCAATGTCTGTGACGACAAAGAACCAAAGCAAAATTGCCAGGATCACTGATCCCACTTTTATCTGAATGTCTGTGGTGAATATTTTTTTTAGCATCTATTAATATAAAGTTAATGCCCTCAGGCACAAAGCCTTCAACACTTTTGAGGAAGTTGATTTAAAGCCAGCAATTCAAGTGAAAATGAAAAGGCGATGTACCTGAAAAACAAGATAAACATCGCCTTTATATTTCAAATCGGGGTAGATTTCCCATCCCGATGAGATTAGATCAGGAGTGCTTACTCCTTAGCTCCCTCATCTGAATCAGCAGCTTCAGCTTCAGGGGCTTCAGGGGCCTCTTCGACTTCTTCAGGGGCTTCGACAACTTCTGGAGTTACCTCCACCTCTGCTACTTCTTCTACTTCCTCGACTTTAACTTTCTTTTTAGGAGCAGCCTTTTTCTTGGCTGGCTTCTTCTCGGCTTTCTCAGCCTTCTCTGCCTTTTCAGCTTTCTCGGCTTTCTCAGCCTTCTCTGCCTTTTCAGCTTTCTCGGCTTTCTCTACAGGTTTTTTTTCTGCTTCGCGGATTTTGCTAAGAATGGCTTCTGGGATCTCGAGTTTATCGCTTACCTGGTCTTGACCACGGATAAATTCATCGATATCATTGCGTTCTTTATCTTTAATTGCTGAGGCGTGGCTGACGACAACTTTTTTCTCAGTCGCATCCACTTCAACAACCTTTACTTCAACTTCAGCATCCTGTTCAAACTGATCGAGGATTTCCTTGCGCTCTTTCTTACGGAAATTGCCCAGAGAAATTATTCCTTCTACATCCGTATCAGGGAAGCTAAGGATGACGCCCTTTTCGAGAAGCTTTATGACCGTACCCGTATGTGATGTATTCACAGCAAAACGATCCTTTAGTTCAGGCCATGGATTTTCCTGTGCCTGCTTGATTCCCAGTGAGATTTTGCGTTCACTCTGGGAAATATCAAGGATTTTTACCATGATTTTGTCACCACGGTTCACAATTTCTTTGGGATGGCGAACTTTGCTCGTCCATGATAAATCAGAAATGTGAACTAAACCGTCAATGCCCTCTTCAAGTTCGATAAAAGCTCCGAACTGTGCCAGGTTGCGGACGGTACCCTCATGGGTTGAACCGACGAGATATTTCTCTTCGATGGTTGTCCATGGATCGGGTTGAAGCTGTTTTACTCCAAGGGAAATCTTGTGGTTTTCAGCATCTACTGAAAGCACGATGGCATCGATCTCATCACCTACATTAAAAACATCTGAAGGATGCTTAATGTGCTGGGTCCATGAAATCTCTGAGATGTGAACCAGACCCTCAACACCGGCAGTCAGTTCAACAAAGGCACCATAGTTGGCAAGGCTAACAACCTTACCATGTACAGATGTTCCTTCTGGGTATTTTGCTACAACACTTTCCCATGGATGGGGTTTGAGTTGTTTGAGACCCAGTGATACTCTCTGCTTGGTTGTATCATAATCTATAACCTTGACCATGATGTCCTCATCCAGACCAACAACCTCTGAAGGATGATTGACACGACCCCATGAGAGATCTGTGATATGGAGCAGACCATCAATTCCACCCAGGTCAACAAACACACCAAAGTCGGTAATGTTCTTGATCCGACCTTCGAGAATCTGGCCAACTTCAATTTCATCCAGGAGTTTACTACGCTGTTCCTTCAGGCTCTCTTCCAGGAGTTCCTTGCGGGAAACAACAATATTTTTACGAAATTCATTGACCTTAACGATCTTGAATTCGAAAGTTTTTCCAACATAAGCATCGAAATCTCTGATAGGTCTTACATCCAGCTGTGAACCAGGCAAGAATGCATCAACACCGAGGATATTTACAACCATTCCACCCTTGATACGTCGGGAAATGGTACCTTCAACCGTTTCAGCATCAGCATATTTCTGCTTAACATTATTCCAGACACCCATGAACTCAGCTTTGCGTTTGGATAGTACGGCCTGGCCGAGCTTATCTTCAATGCGCTCCAAAAAGAGTTCAATGGTTTCACCAATTTCAGGCACATTATCATCAAATTCATGACGAGGAACGAGACCTTCAGATTTGAAACCAAAATCTACCATAACCTCTTTGTCGCTCACGGAAATAATACGAGCCTTGACCAATGACTGTTGATCTAAATCGATGACAGCATGATCCAAAAGTTCCTGGTACGCAATGGATTCTTTGCTGGTAACTTCCTGATCTTCAGGCAGTTCACCTTGTTTCAGGGTTTTGATCTCAGCAAAAAGATCATTCATCAACGCACGTTTCCCCTGGGATACATCAGGTGCGTCTGTAGAAGCTTCAGAAGGAGCAACTTCCTCGGCAACCTCTGATTCAGGAGCTTCAGCTGGAGCAGCTTCTTCCACAGATTCTGCTTCTGGAGCTACTTCTTCGGCAACCTCAACTACTGGTTCCGCTTCAACAACGGGTGCTTCTTCAACAACATCAGCAACTTCTGCCACCTCTTCAGTTGCTTCTACTACTTCCTCTACAGGAGCAGCTTCTTCTGTTGCTTCTTCTTTTACTTCTTCAACAACCTCTTCAGTTGCTTCTTCAGCAGCAATTTCAGTTGCTTCCTCAACCACGGCTTCTTCAGCAGGGGCTTCAGGGGTTTCCTCGGCGGGCGTCGTCTCGACGGCGTCTTGGGATTCCGCGGATACTTCAGCTGTATCTTCTGTTGCTTCTACAGCAACGTCTTCTGTTACTTCTTCAGCCTTTGCATCCATGTCTTGTTTCTTGGTCATTAAGTTTCCTCCATTTGACTTCGCTGTCTCCACCCTGGAGACAATAAATTCTATTTGATCATCGATACTTAACGCGGTCGTATCGAGTGTAATCGCATCTTTGGCAGCTTTCATGGGCGCCAACTTGCGTTTGGCATTGTGTTCATCTCTCTCGAGAATCTCTTTTTCTAATTCTTCTACGGATTTATCAATACCCTGTCGGGCAAAATCTTTCTGTCTGCGTAAAGCTCGAACCCGAACATCAGCCACCATGTATATCTTGATATCAGCATCAGGAAAAACAACTGTTCCTATATCTCGCCCTTCAAGAACAACATCATGGGATTTGGCAACTTCACGCTGAACCCCCAGCAATCGTTTTCTTACTCCAGCGATGGCGCTGACATCAGCTACCAGGGCGGTTACTTGAGGGGATCGAATTTCATCCCCTAGCAGGGTTCCGTCCAGATAGATTTCCTGATTATCATCGTTGAATGTGACTTTGAGATCAAGATCATCCAATAAGCTCTGGAGTGCATCGAGCTTTGATAAATCCATGTTTTCATTGATTATTTTTAGGGTGATAGCTCGATACATTGCACCTGTATCGATGTGTCGAAAATTTAATTTTAGTGCAACGCCGTGAGCCGTTGAGCTCTTGCCGGATGCCGCAGGGCCATCAATTGCAATAATCATTTCAAAAAGCCGCTTTAATCAATATTATTTTATATCCTCGTTTCAAAGCGGCGCAATATAGACGACCATTAATGCCAACACAACCTAGAATAGTTGACCTAAATAATTGAATTTTATAAGGGAGTGACGGCAAGAACTACTTGATGCGATAGCCTTTATCCTCGTATTCCAATACCCAATTGACGATGATACCAATATCCATACGTTGGGTTGCCCCTAGAAAACGTCTGTTCCTGAAGTAATAGGAAGAATAATCCTGCTTGGTTTCTTTCTCCATATCATCACCCAATGCTGCAAGTCTTTCCTGCCACTTCTCAATATTAGATTTTCGCAAATCCAGCCAACCCCCGCTGGTCCACTTCTCAATATTTTCAGGATTAATTTCAAGGACAGTTCTCCCCTCAAAATTTGGCTCAGACATATCAGGACCGCGGAGAAATGTGAGACCATCCTTGAATAGAATTGGTGTGCCAACCGAGAGGATTGTGGAGCGCAGCTCCTTATTGGTGAGAATTTCCTTTTCCATTTGACCTGCAAGCTCTTCAGGATCAGCACTCAAGACCTCTGATATATTTCCCTTAAGACGTTTGAGGATGTAGACTTCGTATAACAGTTTTGTGAGACGGGGTGGACCCAGCAATTCGAAAGCCACACTATCCTTCCCCGTTTCTTCCTCGAGGACTTCCATTTTCTTCAGAGCATCCTTTCGGATGAGTCCAGCTCGATAGGAAGGAGCCAAAACAGATGAATCAAGACTGGAAATGATGTCATTCCCCGTATTTCCACCCTTGATCTCCAGAAGCGTCAAATCAGCGATCTCTTCAGGTGTTACGAATTCCATTTGACCCTCGCCAGTCAAAACCGAGAATTCTCCAGCGGAGAAATACCCATTTTCACCAGCATCGATATATACTGACTCTAGAAACTCATCTCCCACTCTCTCCCAGGTAGATTCAGGGGATTTACTCAGGGCATCACCTAATATTGTGGTTTCATGTGGTAATGAATCATAGAGAGGTATGTGACTTCCCCTTCTCACTACCTTGCCGTAACCAATTTTTTTCCAGGCGATGGCAGCGGTGGGTTTGATTTCTTTGATTATGGGAGCATTGGGAGTTCTGCCAAGCAACCAGAGCAACATGGTATGAGCGCCAGCCAAAGATGACTTACTCATAAGCATTTTCGAAGGTTTGTCTTCAGAATGAGTATAGGGAATATTAAAACCCATACCACCCGTACCACTGGTACCCACTTTTAAATACAATTGAGTATCAGCCTGGCGCATACTTTCGATAAGTATTTGGACGTGACGAATTAACTGAGGGATATAAAGCGTGGAGATTATTCGTTCAACCGTATCAATCAGCTTATCGTCAACCGTTTTGCCCTTGCGGATTTCATTGATTTCTGCCCGTAGCTCTGCAACAATCTGATAAACATTCTGGTAGGCAAAAGCTGTGGCGGTATTAATACAATCAATGAGGATTTGTGGCTTATGCTTGTCCATGATCTGATATAATTTCGAATTATCAATAATATCTGGACCGAGATCATCATAAATATCATGAATCATTAATTCCACTTGTTCAGTGTTGGCATAAATATCGGCCTTTGACAGATAGGACAATTCGTTTCGCACAAAGAGATCACCATGAACAGAAATTATTTTCGTCCCTTTATTGAGGGGATGATTTTCCAGAATGTTCTGAATTTCTTCAGCCTCATTCTCCCTCAAGGATGTAACGATTAATTCAGAGGGTATTTCTTCAAGCAGTTGTTTAGCAATGGCTTGACCAACCAGTCCCCAACCACCAAATATTAAGACGCGTTTACCTTTAATGTCCATGTGCCAATTCCTTCAATTTTGCGATCTCGGCAGCTGATAATTCCCGGTACTTGCCCAGGGAGAGATCATCTACTCTTAAAAATGCAAATTGCTCTCTATGGAGTTTCACCACCTTGTGACCCAGAGCCATAAAAATTCTCTTTATTTCGCGTTTTCGACCCTCTCTCAGGATGAGTCTGATTTCTGTAAATCTTTCGAAATAATTGTAGTCAAGAACCTCTGCGATTGCAGGTGTTTTAGCTTCAATATTTATGCCAAGTGGTAAGCGATCCAGGTCATCCTTGCTCACTTGTCCAAGAACCCTGACTGCATAAGTTTTGGGAATTTGAAATTTTGGATGGGTCAGGCTATATGCCAGGTCACCATCATTTGTTAGAATAATGGCCCCTGTGGTATCATAATCCAACCTGCCAACAGGATATATTCTCTCCTCTGAGGGAATTAAATCGATGATGGTGGTTCTGCCATAGGGATCATTTGTTGTGGTAATGACCTGCGTAGGCTTATTCAATAGAAAGTATTGATAGTTTGCTTCAAGAACCATCCGCTTACCCTGAAAGACAACCTCATCAGAAAGAGGGTTCACACGGGTTGCCGGATTACTTTCAATCTCGCCATTAATTGTGACCAACCCTTTTTGAATTAGATCATCACAAACCCTTCGCGAGCCAAGACCAGACATGGCCAGAAATCGATTGAAGCGTACTTGTTCTTCAGGTTTTTCAGTCATATTACTCAAGATTTTGTATATGATCCAAGGGATCAAGTGGTTGATTAAACCAGCTCTTGGTCGTCCTCTGCAAGAATATCCTCTACTTCTCTAAGTCGAGGCAAGTCTTTTACTGAATTCAGACCAAAGTATTGTAAAAACTCAGTGCTGGTGCGATATAAGAGGGCGCGTCCAGGACCATCCTCTCGGCCACGAATTTCCAAAAGTTTCCTATCCAGGAGTGTGCGCAGTGAAGAGTCAGAGCTGACACCGCGTATAGACTCAATATCATTTCTGGTTACCGGTTGCTTGTAGCTCACGATAGCCAGTGTTTCCAGCGCTGCCTGGGATAATCTGAGTTTTCCAGATTTGGAAAATAGACCCTTGATATAAGGTTCGAACTCTCCATTGGTCACGATCTGATACCCGCCAGCAACTTCCTTGATGAAAAAAGCCCTTCCGGACTGCTCATAATCTATTGTCAACTCACGAATGACTTCCTGGAGGGGTATTTTGCTGACACTATCCCCCAGACAGGTGTGAAAGCGAGTTTCTGTGAGGGGCTCTGGCGTAGCAATCAGCAAGGCTTCAACAATCTGCTTTAATTCATTAATTTCCAAATGTGCTACCTCTTGATATAAGTAGATCATCAAACAATTTTGATTGCTTTACTTTGACCTGGCGATTCCTCAGCATCTCAAGAATGGCCAGGAAAGTGACAACAACAACCAAACGAGATTCAAATTTCTCCAACAGACCTGCAAAACTCAATTTGGCGTTGGCCTGGAGTAAAGCACTGAGATATCCGACTTGTTCACTCAGCGTCACTTCTTCAACTGCTACAGAATGAGTAGCAGGTTCTTCATAGTTTTTGATAAGATACTGAAAAGTAAGCATGATATCATACAGTTTGACATCTTCCAAAATAGCCGTGTTATCTTCCTGTTGGGGACTCCATGATGCAGGAATATGATAATAATGAGGTCGTTCAAATCTTTCCATTTCAGAAAATGTTGTGGTGGCTTCTTTGTAACGTTTGTATTCGAGCAACATGTTCATCAACTCGGTACGGGGGTCTTCAATCTCATCATCACCATCAGCTTCAATGGGTAATAACATGCGGGCTTTGATTTTCATCAGGGTAGCTGCCATGAGAACAAAATCGCCAGCAGAGTGAAGTTTCAGCTCTTTTGCCAGACTGACATATTCCAGGAAATTTTTGGTAATTTGTGCAATTGGAATATCATAAATATTTAACTCATCCCGTTTAATTAAAAACAATAATAGGTCCAATGGACCTTCAAACATTTCCAGATCAATACGGTGGAGTTGATTCTTCATCACGACCGGCCGGCGGGTACAAATCCTACTTTTCGATAGACTTTGCTGATGGTTTTCGAAGCCATATGACTCGCTCGCTTTGCACCTTCATCCAGGATTCCGGTGAGATAGCCCTTATCAGCCATGATATTATCATAGCGGTTCTGAAATGGCTCCAGGAAGGCAACTAAAGAATCGGCCAGTTCAGTTTTAAATCCACTGTATTGTTGACCTTCGAAGTGAGTAACAACATCAGTGGGTTGCATATCATTTAATACTGAATAAATAGTCAGCAAATTCCCGATACCTGGTTTTCCCAGAGATGCTTGTGTGATTTCTCTCGCAGAATCTGTGACAGCTCGTTTGATTTTGCGTCTCAATACAGTTGGCGGATCAAGAAGTGATATGTAATTGTTTTCATTGCTATCAGATTTGGACATCTTTTTATCCACATCCTGGAGACTCATAATTCTCGCCCCCGCTTTAGGAATAAATGGCTCAGGAACCTTAAACGTAGGTGAGTATGTATTGTTGAACCGATTGGCTATATCTCGAGTCAATTCAAGATGCTGTTTTTGATCGGCCCCTACAGGGACCAGATCCGTTTGATAAAGTAGAATATCAGCAGCCATTAAAGCGGGATAGGCATAAAGGCCAGCATTAATATTATCTTCATGCCGCTTTGACTTATCCTTAAACTGAGTCATTCTGTTCAACTCACCCATATAGGTAAAGCAGTTTAACACCCAGGCAAGTTCGGCATGCTGAGGTACATGGGATTGAATAAAGATGACATTTTCTTCTGGGTTAATACCTGCCGCCAAATACTGTGCGGCAAAGGATAAACACCTGTTTCTTAAATCTGCAGGTTTCTGGCGAACGGTGATTGCATGCATATCCACAACCATAAAAATGCCCAGATAATCCTGCTGCATTTGCACCCAATTACGCATCGCTCCTACATAATTCCCCAGAGCCAAATGCCCGGAAGGTTGAATGCCTGAAAGCAGGATTGGTTTTTTCTCTTTCTGTAGGTCGCTCATATTTTATTCATCTTCAATTTTATATAACTCGCATGGTCCTGGTGAAATTTTTTGGATATTTCTTGAGAAAGAAGTCAGAATGATCTGGATTAAGGCTGTTCAACTTCACAAAGCCTGAGGAATGAATAAAATCACCTTCACCAAGGGAAAGAGCAACATGGGTGATCTGTTCGGATCTCTCGGTAAAGAATATCAAATCTCCAACTTCCCAACCTGGATAATCATCTTCAACCCTGGTACCCACAGTAGCTTGCTGATAGGCATCTCTGGGGAGCTGCAAGCCATTCAAGCCAAATACGGTTTGGATGAAGCCTGAACAATCGAAACCCTTGGGAGATCGGCCACCCCAAAAATATTGAATGCCTTGAAATCCAAATGCAGTCTGAATGAGTCTCTCAACATCAACTGAATCCATTAGGGGACGCGGGCTATTTTTTACCCAGCCCTTTATACCATCGGGGAGTAGCAATTGTACCCACCCATCTTTTTTGTCCAGCAGGGGAAGCCTGGATAGAAGAGTGATATCACGTGATGTGTTTGATTGGGTGTCAGGACTCTGAAATACCCAGGAAATTTGGTCGCCATGGTAATAGAATGTGTTATCCTCCCATGCAGCAGGTTTTTCGACGACGAAAAACCGCCCGACCCAACCTTCGTACCCATCTTCTTGTCGCACCCGAAACCAATCTCCTCTTTCCTCCAGCACGTCCAATGATTCGCCCAGATGAGTCTGTGAAGTTGTTTCAGATTTAAAAGTAGCATCTCTATAAATGTTAGCGATGCTGACATTTGTTAACATCTTTAAGGTCAATTCGCCCCTCCTTTGCGAGGAGGAATTTAATCGCTGATAACGGTGAAACAAGGGTTGCTAAAATCTGATCTCTTTGCAAAACTGAATGTGAGAGCTGCATGAAAAATAGTGTTTGCCCACCTCTAGGCTTTTCACTAAATAGTCGCCATGGTAGATGAAACACTTCAACTCTTTCAGCGATACCCCGCATCACCATTCTAAGAAGTAAAACTGGTTAATATGGACCCTATCACTTTTTCAACTGCCAAACTTCGCCTTCTTGAACAAATTCGAAATGCCTGTTCGGAGCCCCATTCACATGAAGCTCCTCGGATGATTCGGTGCAAAGTAGAAGTCGAAAAAGTTGCTGCCATGCAATGGTTGGCCTGTCAATCCATTCCTATCAAGACCTACTGGGCAAACCGCAACCAGGAATTCAAAATGGCCGGGCTAGGAGTTGCACATGAGATTTCAGGTCAGGAAACACCAGATCTGACAAAACTATTCGACGACTTGCACACTTTTCTGGATCCAAAATATCCAGATCTTCGGTATTATGGTGGTTTCCAATTCAATCAGGGTAGTAAACCCTCACAGGAATGGAAAAGTTTTGGAGCCTATCGCTTTATCATTCCTCAATTCGAGCTACATCGTTCTGATGAGGGAACCTTCCTGGTTTACAACTTTCTACAGAATACTGAGAATTGCGACCCTCCTGAGGGAATCGTCAATCAGCTCGAGGATGTTCAATTTGAACTCACTCTCAGCGATTGGGAGGAGCGTACCATCTTGCATCGACGGGATATTCCAGACTGGGCAGAGTGGCAATCTTCACTCAAAACGGCCCTCGAGGAAATGAATGCTGGCAAATATGAGAAGGTCGTTCTGGCAAGAAAAGCAACCTTGACCTTCAATGATCCAGTTGATCCCGTTGCCTACTTGCTTCGCTTGAGGAGAATGACGGAAGAAACCTTTAATTTTTATTTCCAGGCGGATGAAGGCCACGCCTTTTTAGGAGCTACTCCTGAGAGGTTATTCAAGCGTCAGGGACGCACCCTCCACACCGAGGCCATTGCTGGTACTCGCCCCAGAGGATTAACAACCCGTGATGATGAACGTTATGCCAGAGCGCTACTGAATTCAGAGAAAGAGCTCAGAGAGCATAGTATCGTTGTTGATATGATCAGAAATGTGCTTGAGAAATACTGTCACAATCTGGTTGTAGACAATGAGGTTCAAATCACTCGACTTTCCCATGTCCAACATCTCTGTAAACATTTCAAATGCGAGTTGGATCCCGAGACGACTGATGCAGATTTGATTAAAGCGCTTCATCCCACCCCTGCCATGGGTGGCTACCCCACGGATATTGCACTGGAAGCCATTGAGGATTTGGAGCCATTCAATCGTGGCTGGTATGCTGCGCCCATAGGATTTGTAGGTCATGATCATACTGAGTTCGTGGTGGCAATCCGCTCTGCATTGATTGAAAGGGAGAGGGTTTCTCTCTATTCAGGTGCCGGGATCGTATTGGGTTCTGATCCAGCTGAGGAGTGGCAGGAAATCGAAGACAAGATCAGCAAATTCTTAAAAGCACTGGATCTCTAAACTCACCTCATTCCAGGTATCCTGGATCTGTACCAATTCTGTTTTGTCACTTTATTCAATGTCCATCTTCATTAGATTGCAGGCCATGAGATTAATTCAATTCAAACCGGCTTTTGGGTATCCGGCTCTATGATGACCAACCTTGATGTTGCACAGATAATCATTGAGGCACTCTCGCATTTGGGAGTAAATCAATTTGTGATCTCCCCCGGTTCCCGATCCACACCCCTTACCGTGGCAATTGCCAGGCATCCTAAAGCAAATACTTTGGTTCACTACGATGAACGTGGGGCCGCATTTTTTGCCTTGGGTCATGCACGAGCTACCCAGATGCCCGCTGTGCTGGTTTGCACTTCAGGAACCGCTGTGGCCAACTATTTTCCTGCATTCATTGAAGCTTCAATGGATAATGTCCCCATGATCGTCCTCAGCGCGGATCGTCCTCCTGAACTCATTGGCGTTGGGGCAAACCAGGCGATTTTCCAGCAGGATATTTATGGCGTTTACCCCAGACTTTCACTTAACCTACCACCCCCTGAACCCCTGACATCAGAAATTGATATTCTTAACCAGGTAAACCGGTTATTTAATAGTAGCACGACAGTGCGTCCAGGTCCCGTCCACTTGAATTGTCAATTTCGCGAGCCCTTGCTGCCAAAAGGGGTGGTGGGTTCCGAATTGCCAACTTATAACGTTGACTGGGTGAAAAATAATCTGCGACCTATTTCTGGGCTGTCAACCTCCCTCCCTCTCCCTGCTGAAAAGCTTCAGCTCGTGCTTCAGAATTTTGAGAAATCCAAACGAGGTATCATCATTGTGGGCAGGTCAGTGAATCAGTCATACAACCAATCCATTCTTCAACTCTCAGAATCCTTAAATTTACCTATACTCCCAGATGTACAATCACAGCTGAGATTTGAGCGCCATGCCCATATTATTAATCATTTTGACCTGGTGCTTCTTTCTGATGAGGCACAACAACAGAGACCAGATTTTGTTATGCATTTTGGCGGGGCCTTTACCTCAAAACGGCTCCTTAATTATCTTGATGATTCAAACATTTTCTACGTCTCAGTAAAAGAAACCCCTGAACAAATTGATCCAAACCACCAGGTCAGCGTTGAAATTCAAACTGATATAGAAAATTTCTGCCAAGGCATGTACTTTCTTGAGATTGTGGAAGAGGATCAATGGCTAAAATCATGGCAAACCATGGAAACACACACTGCTATGGCCATTTCGAATCTATTAGATCATGAGCCACAACTTTCTGAACCTGGAACAAGTTACCAGCTTTCAAAAATAATTCCCAATACCCACGCCCTCATGTTGGCCAATAGTATGTCAATCCGAGAGATGGAAATGTTCGCATCAACAAGTTATTTCAAGGGTGAGATCTTCGCAAATCGCGGAAGTAGTGGAATTGATGGCTTAATAGCAACGGCAGCGGGATATGGGGCTGGCTCTCAGGGACCCGTCACCATTCTCTTGGGAGATCTCGCTTTTTTACATGATTTGAACTCCCTGCAGCTGATTAAAAATTCTGAGCAACCCATTATTATGGTGGTTATGAACAATGATGGTGGCGGCATATTCAGTTTTCTGCCAGTACGTGAGGAAACAGACGTTTTTGAGACTTTTTTCGGAACACCCCACGGGTTGACCCTGGAAAATGCCGCATCCATGTTTGGCCTATCTTATGCAAATCCAGCAGATATGAGTGAATTTCAAACCACATACAGCCTGGCTGCCAAACAGGGAAAATCCATCCTCATTGAACTATTTACGGATCGAGTTGAAAACCACGGTTTCCACCAACAAATTTTTCAAAGCCTCCGTGAATCCTCCTGACGCCACATACAAATGGGATTACCGGTTTGAAGGAAGAAAGGAGGGATATCCCCTGCTCTGGCTGCATGGTTTTATGGGCTCCGGAGATGATTGGCTTAAACTCGTTCAATCCCAATTCTCAGATTACTGCAATATTCTGGTAAATCTGCCAGGCCATGGTCGATCGGATTTCCCTGCTGATACTCCGTTTACATATTTGCTCACATCCCTGGTCAAACAGCTTTCTCTATCAGGAATTGAAACCTTTACGCCCATTGGGTACTCCATGGGGGGGCGTGTTGCATTTCATCTTCAAAATCTTGCTCCAGAGAGAATCCCAGCCCTCATTTTTCTGTCCAGTGCTCCTGGATTAAAGACCAGGGTTGAACGAGAACAGCGAAGCATTGATGATGACATCCTGATGGACAGACTAGAACGTTTGGGTATTTCAACATTCCTGAAGGAATGGTATTCATCTCCCTTGTTTGGTGATATTCAGAATCATTCAACACTTTTTGGTGAGTTGTGCAAGATGAGACAAATTAATGACGTGCAGCAATTAAGAAGAGCTCTGGTCTTGATGGGAAATGGAGCGTTGCCTTCACTCTGGGGTAATTTAAAAGACATTGCAGCTCCAACTCTGCTCGTGACAGGTGAGTTGGACTTAAAATATTTCCAACTCAATCAGGAAATAAATCAGAAAATACCTGGGAGTATCCACCATCAAATTGCTGCTGCCTCGCACGCCTTTCATCTTGAAAAACCATTGGAAACAGCTCGTATTATTACACATTTTCTGAGCGAAACAATTGAAGGAGAATAAAGTGACATCCATAAAGTGGGAATCTGCCGGCGAGTACACTGATATTCGTTACCATAAATACAATGGAATTGCCAAAGTGACCATCAATCGGCCGGAGAAACGTAATGCATTCAGGCCATTGACAGTCATGGAAATGATTAAAGCCTTCGAGAATGCACGTGAGGATCCTGAAATTGGAGTCGTCATTCTGACTGGCGAAGGCGAAAAGGCCTTCTGTTCTGGTGGGGATCAATCCATCCGTGGAGATTCTGGATACCAGGACGGAGAAGGCGTACATCGACTCAATGTGCTTGATCTTCAACGTCAGATTCGGACCCTTCCAAAACCTGTCATTGCCATGGTAGCTGGATACTCCATCGGTGGTGGACATGTGCTGCATTTGGTTTGTGATCTTACTGTTGCTGCTGACAACGCAATTTTTGGCCAAACCGGACCAAAAGTCGGATCCTTTGATGGTGGCTATGGTTCCAGCTATATGGCTCGCATTGTAGGTCAGAAAAAAGCCAGGGAAATCTGGTATCTTTGTAAACAGTATTCAGCACAAGAGGCTCTGGATATGGGATTGGTCAACACAGTTGTCCCCCTGGCAGACCTTGAGAAAGAAACGGTTGCCTGGGCTGAACGAATCCTGGAGCACTCTCCCTTGTCTATTCGTCTGTTGAAATCTGCATTTAATGCTGATGTTGATGGACAAACTGGCCTGCAGGAGTTGGCTGGAAATGCAACTCTCTTATACTACATGTCTGAAGAAGCTCAGGAGGGTCGAAACGCTTACAATGAGAAGCGAAAGCCCGACTTTAGAAAGTACCCCTGGCGCCCTTGACCACTCCAAATAGACCTGGGATAAATGAATGGGTTCAGGCTGCACGGCCATGGACACTTGGCGTTGCAGTATCCCCGGTATTCATGGGAACCATCATCGCCCACACTGAGGGCGGTATTCAGTGGCTGGCTGCTGTAGCAGCCATGCTGGGTGGTGTATTCATTCAGATCGGGACCAACCTGGCCAATGATTATTTTGATTTTAAAAAGGGAGCTGATACAGCGTCAAGAGTCGGTCCCCAGCGTGTAACTCAATCTGGACTCATTGCCCCGAGGACCGTCAGAAATGGATTCTTAGCAAGCTTTGGGATCTCCTTTTTATTAGGTATTTATCTGGTTTATGTGGGTGGATGGCCCATCGTGGTCATTGGCTTGCTCTCCCTCTTATTGGGTGTCATCTATACTGGTGGACCCTTTCCTCTGGCCTACCATGGGTTGGCAGAGCTTCCGGCTTTCCTATTTTTTGGACCCATAGCATGCGCCACGACAACATACGTCCAGACAGGCACCTGGATTATTTCATCTCTCGTTGCAGGAGCGTCAGCCGGTTTCTTTTCAGTAGCTTTGTTGTCCATCAATAATCTTCGGGATTATCAGGAAGATAGAAAAGTTGGGAAACGTACACCCATAGCAATTTATGGTCGTCGCTTTGGCGTTGTTGAATATGGTTTGTCCATCTTGACTGCCACACTTCTCCCCTTACTCCTGGTTTTCATTGCTCCAGCTCATTCCATGATTGGAATCACAGCCATGACCAGTCTTATGGCCCTCCATGCCCTTCGGATCACTGTTAACTACAAGGAGTCATCGGAGTTATATGCTGTCCTAAAAATGACCAGCAAATTGCAGATCATCTTTACTGTCATCTTCATGATCTCATGGATGATTTGAGGATTACATCAAACCATGGAATTTTCTACTCCAAATTTTGCCGGAATCAGCTTATTGCCTCCCTACCAGGATATCCATCTTGAATTAAAATCTGCGCGCATTTATAAATACACCCTCCCCTTTAAGGATGCTTTGGTTTTAAAACATACAACTCTCAACCACAGAGAAGGTCTCATCCTTGTCCTGACAGATACGAGCGGACATGCTGGAATAGGTGAAGTTAGTCCCCTCCCTGGATTTAGTCGCGAAACATTGGAAACCGCCTTGCTCAATACGACCATGCTACTGGATAAAATGATCGGGGCTGGTGAATTTACGGCTCACTGCTCCCCTGAAAGCAATGGCGGTTGGATAGAAAGCGTCGCTCCTGCTGTCTCCCATTTTGGCGTGGAGACAACCATTTTGTCACTCCTGGCAAATATCAATGGTGTGACACCTGGCGCCTTGCTGTTTGGGAACTCCAGCGAAAAAGTCCCGATTAACGGCTTGATTCGAGGGTCACTCTCGGATTGGGTTCCAGAAGCCGAGAGAATGATTGGCTCAGGTTATAAAACGCTTAAAGTAAAAGTTGGCCGAATAAACAGTATTCTTGAGGCCAGAGGCATTCAGGATATTCGAAAGTTTGTCGGTCCTGAAATCAAGTTACGGCTGGATGCGAACAGAAGTTGGGATCTGGCAACAGCCATTGAGTTTGGCAAAGCCGTGGAGTCTGCTGACATAGAATATATAGAAGAGCCCATGCTTGAACCGATGGACCTGCCAAGATTTTTTGATGCATGTGGTATCCCATTTGCCTTTGATGAAACCTTGCATCAAATCATGGATCCAACCATCTCATTTGAGTCATATACTGGATTACGAGCTCTGGTGTTAAAACCAACTCTCATTGCCTGTACAGCAAGACTTATTGCACTGGTGAATCAAGCCAGGGAGAACGGTGTACAACCCGTCATATCCTCAAGCTACGAAAGTGATGTGGGATTAATCCATCTGGCACAGCTCGCAGGTTCAATTAGTGGCGAAAAGATCGCCGTTGGCCTGGATACCAGATCAGCACTCACTTCTGGAACCACATTATCCCCTGCAAGAATTAAAGATGGATACATGTTTACAAAAGCATTAACCACAAAGGATTTGGATCTCAGCCACTGTGAGCTACTCTATCAATCCTAAGTCAACAAAAGAGCATCCCCTAAGTGTGGCTGCCCGAAGGCACTCCTCTTATCCTGCTTTACGAACAGGCAACACGTCACTCACCTATGAATCACTCCATTCACAATCGGAACGTCTAGCCTTTGCCTTGTTCAATCGAGGCATTCAAAGTGGACAAATTGTTGCGCTGGGGGATCTGCCTGCCAGGGAAATGATTATCTCTCTCTGGGGTTGTATGTTAGGCGGTTTTATCGCCTTCCCCCTGAATGTACGTTTCCCCAGTACTTCATTGGCCCAGATACTTGATGATATGAATCCGGCACTCATTATTTCAGATTCATCCTACCCAGGACATGAAACAGTCCCATTTAGTGACTTAAATATGGCTGATAACCAAGTGAGCATGGCGAATCTACCAGTTTTTGATCGCTCTGCTGCCGCCAGCCTGCTCATGACATCAGGTTCCTCAGGCGATGTCAAGTTTGTTCAACATAGCCATCACAATCATATTGAAAGTGCCGGGGGGTCGAATCAGAATATCCAACTCACCTCATCAAACAGCTGGCTATTGAGTCTACCTCTCTATCATGTTGGTGGACTTTCTATTCTTTTCCGATGCGCGTTGGCGGGTGCAACAATCATTATTCAGGAGGCACAACAATCAACGCTTCAGGTTATTGATGAGCGGGGAGTCACGCATATCTCATTGGTGGCAACACAATTGCAAAGATTGTTAAAGGACGAGTCGGGACTGGGAATCCTTCAGGAAATGAAAGCCATACTTATTGGCGGAAGTGCCATCACGCCGGCACTCATTCACCAAGCATTGGATCACAAGCTTCCCATTCATGTGAGTTACGGCTCGACTGAAATGGCATCTCAGATAACCACGACATCAGGTGAAAACCGTGATGCCGCACTCCAGAATTCGGGAAGACTACTCACAGGCAGAGATTTGATTATTTCTCAGGAAGGCGAAATACTGGTTAAAGGTGACACCCTGGCACAGGGCTACTTGCAACACAGCAGGCTTGTTGACTTGCGAGATGAAAATGGCTGGTTTCACACCGGTGACGTTGGCTATACAAATGTTGCAGGAGAACTGACGGTCACCGGAAGAATGGACAATCAGTTTATTTCAGGTGGAGAGAATGTGCAACCCGAACATGTTGAGCGACTACTTTGCCAAATTCCGGGAATTCTTACTGCAATCGTCATCCCGCAGCACGATGAGGAATTCGGAGCCAGACCTGTAGCATTTCTTGAAATTATGGAAGATGCTCCTGGTGGTAAAGAAATCATCCAGCAGCTAAGGGGTCACCTGCCGGGCTACATGCTACCTGTGGCGTATTATGCGTTTCCGGATGTTTTAATAGAGAATAGTTTTAAAATTTCTCGAACGGAGCTGACTAAACTGCTCCAGACAGAAAACAAACATTTGCACCCGCTCTAATAATGATTATTTACGCCAGATGAAAAATACTCCAACAAATTCAAAGACCTCTCGTCTTGACTCCTTTATAGATAATCCCAGGAAAGCTATTTGGACGCTTGGCCTGCCGGTAATGACTGGAATGGCCGTTCAAACGCTTTATAGCGTGGTTGATATGCTATTTGTAGCCCGAATCTCAGTTAATGCCATTGCAGCATTGGGGTTCAATTTGCCTCTCTTCTGGATGGCCATGGGTATCAGCTTTGGTCTGGGTACTGGAGTAACAGCAGTTATTGCCCGTTTTATCGGTGCCAAAGATCATCAGGCAGCGACAAATGTGGCTGAACACGGACTCCTCCTTGGATTGATTATTGGTGGTGTGTTTAGTGCTTCCGGTCTCCTGTTTGGGGAAAATATCCTGATCCTGCTTGGTACTCCAGACGAATTAATGCCAGACACACTTGCCTATTTTCAGGTGATTGCTGCTGGGTTTATCTTCATGATCACATCTATTTTTCTACGCTCCATTTTTAGTGGTGAGGGCGATACAAGAACGCCTGTGAAAATTCAGGTCACCAGTACCATCATAAATATTATCCTGGACCCGATTCTTATTTTTGGTTTTGATATGGGTGTACGCGGGGCTGCGCTGGCAACAGTGATCAGTATGCTGGTTGCAGTCATTATGTATATCAGAGTAATTCTAATTAAAAAAACAACCTTACTCCAACTGGATTTTAAAATATTCCAATTTAAACCAAAATACATCAAGGATATCTTCCGTATCGGTATCCCTTCTTCACTTTCCATGATCATCATGTCCCTGGGGGGCGCTCTGTTTAATTGGATTTTGGTTCACTATTCACCTGAAGTTGTGGCCGGCTACCAGATAGCAGGTAGACTTGATCAGATATTTTTTCTGCCCATCATGGCCATCGCAGGCTCGCTAGTAACGTTGGTGGGAATGTTTTATGGGGCCAAGCGTTTTGACCTTATCAACAGTGTCATCAAGGACGGGCTACGTTATGGCGTCTTTATCGGATTAGGTAGCGGGCTCCTTTTTTATATCATTGCCCCCTACGTTTTTAGAATATTTACCGATGATCCCACAGTTCTTGCTGTTGCCATCAGCATCATCCGTACCTTTTCACCTGTATACTGGCTCATCGCAATTGGAATGATCTCTGGTCGGGCCTTGCAAGGTCTCGGAACGGGTGTCCCTTCCCTGGTCATTACAGCCATTCGTGTGGCCGTGGTCAGTGGACCTCTGGCCTACTATTTCGCCGTAGTTCTGGATAAACCATATGTCTGGGTTTGGTATGCTTCTGTGATTGCTGTATTTATTGCAGCAGGAACATCATTAACCTGGTTGGTGGTTCGATCTAGAAGGGTGCAACGAGAAGTTAAAGCACGAGCCGCTTCCTAGTCCTCATCACCTGAATCAAGTTCAAGCTGTTTGGGTCCTGGTTTGAGCGCCTCTTTCTTCTGTAGTTCAACAATCTTGCTGACTGGTCTATCCAGAGCCCTTTTCCGTGTTGAAATCAGGTCCTGGAACTGACGAACAGCAATATCAAGATTTTTTCCGGTTTTGTCCATCACATCAATAAATTTGTCCCACTGCTGCTGGAACTTAACCACCTCATTCATGATTTCTGAAGCACGTTGCTCCATCATGAAATTAGATGTTGCCTGATTCAAGAGGGACAATACTGCATAAAGTGTGATGGGAGAACACAGCATGATCTTTTTACTCAGCGCTTCTCCGATAAAATCAGGATCTTCCTGGTTTATAAATCCATAGATGGACTCATTGGGGATAAACATCATGGCGTAATCCACCGTGCCCTTGGCTGTATCGATATAACCACGCTTGCTGATCTCATTCATATGCTTACGGACATCCTGTAGAAAGGCCTTTTTCTCGATATCCTGCAACTGGACATCACTGCTCTGGAGGTAATTCTCGTAATGAGCCAGGGGGAATTTGACATCCATGTTGATTTCACGATTTTTGGGCAGTTTGAAAGTATAATCAGGTCTTTGTCCATCATCCATGGTGGACTGTTTGGTGTAATTGATGTTTTCCTGTAAACCAACATATTGCAGGATGTCTTCAACCAGGCGCTCACCCCATTGTCCGCGCTTTTGAGAGCTGGCCAGCAATGTCTGCAGCGTCTCTGTGGTGGTGCGGAGTTTTTGAGTTTCATCCTTTGAGGTTTCCAGCTCTGTTTTCAATTCCGTAGAGCGTTGCACAATATCTTTCAGACGTCCGTCCATGTTTTCCAATGACTTCTGAATCAATTGCTCTTTTTCGCCAAGGTGAGATTGATTCTGCTTGCTCTGATCTTTAAACTTTTCATCAGCCATCCGCAGAAATTCTTTCTGACTATCTCGAAGGACATCCTGTGACAGACTCTTAAAGCTATGCTGGAGCTGCTCTTTCATCTCAAGCAGACGTTTCTTTTCTTCTTCCAGACGATCTTTGGATTCCTCTAAACGGGTATTGATGGTAGCATTGTGTTCCCTCAATTCAAGAGCTTCAGACCGCATTTTATCCAGGTCATTCTCAGCCCGTTCCAATTGCTCCTGAAGGTTGCTGCGTTCCACCTCCAGCCGGGTAATGGTTTCCCGATCCTTCAAATCTCCAGATCCCTGGGTCATTCTTGTAATAATAAAAGTAAGGGCGGCTGTGAGAGCAACAATCAGAAGGGTATAGACTATTTCCATATTTACCTATTCAGGGAATCGCTCTCGGGGAAAGCGGGTTATTTATAGATTTTTTGCCAGGTCCTGCTCAGCCACAAACTTGACCTGAATTTTGTCAAGTTTTTCGATTTCATCATAGCCCACAACAATAGAATACTCATAGACCTGCTGTACTTCCTGTGCAAAAATACGCAGGGCATCAACACCGGGAATGGCCAGCAGCAGTTGTTTGAATTTTCCCTGATTATAATAGTACTCGCCAGGTGATTCTATGGGTCGTGGGAATGAGTGGTAGAAGACTCGACGGAAAGGAAGATTTTCAGGTCCCATGGTGATGATAGGTACTATTCTCCAATCACCCCCAGCAACTTCACGTGTAAAATCAGCATCAATATATCCTAAATCCATAAATGCATGACCTTCAAACGAATCCGTCTTGCCAACCAGAGCTGAGCGCGTTTTGCTGAAATGTTCAATTTCATCTAGGATGCGAGGATTTATACGGTAGCCGACTTTAAAGTTCACCAGGACACTATCTGGTTCGGCTTGCAAGCGCAGGGTATGGATGTCATGGATGTTTGCCAGATATGGATCATAGGCAATGTCATGCCATAGTGCTTCCAATTGGGTCCCAAGTTTCATTCTGGATTGCTGCTCATACTTGCGTTGTAGATCCTCAGTTTTGTTCTGCTTTTTTGTATCAAAAAGTGTATTCAGCTGATCTCTAAGTGCCACCCCTGGTAGCGGCGTTGCATCCCGACTGGGCATTTTGATGTCCTTAGTGCTACTTGTAGTTGGATCATCTTTGAGACGAAGATTTGCCAACGCCCAATCAGACAGCTCATTTTTCCAGGTGAGTAATTTTGTATAGGGGACCTTGTCCTCAAAACGTGCCAAAACTTTGGTATTTCGCAAGGATAGAAGATCCATTTGGACAGTAAGTTCACCTTCCAGATAACTATAGCGACCTAAAACCAGATAAGATTCATAGCCAGGATCTACCTGTCGCTGAAAGACTGATGTCCAGATCAGGTCTTGAAGTTTGTGGGGTCTATCTACCAGATCATTTTGAAAGTCTGGGATAGAATATGCATATAGATAGTCAGTGTCAGCCAGACCAGATTTTAAAAAACCGGGGAAACCCTGTTCCAGCCAGCTTTGCTCGCCTCTGGGACTGTGATTTTCAAATGGTTCTATAAACACAAGAATATTGTTGTTTGAGACAGGCAAAATCTCCTGACCAAAAGCACCAACTACAAGCATCCCTGCAATGATTAACAGAACTAACTTTTTATTCATAAGCTCCCCAGATTATTCAGATTTCTTGCCAAGAAAATAATTCTTTGCTCGTCACCTTTGCAAGCACCATTACAGAACCCGATTTTCAAAGCTTTGTCAGGAATTTCGGGTTATCCTCGCCCAGCTATCCCGGAGGGATACTATTCTGTTGAAAACAGGATGATTACCACTACTATCCTTATCAACACTAAAATAGCCGACCCGTTCAAACTGAAAACGCTGGCCTGACTTAACATCCTTTAGTGCAGGTTCAACTTTTGCCTGCGTGAGAACTTCAAGTGAATCGGGATTAATGTTTGATCTAAAATCCTGACCTTCTTCAACTTTGTCAGGATGTTCGACGCTGAATAAACGGTCGTAGAGACGTACTTCCGCATCCAGACATTTATCTGCAGAAACCCAATGGATCACACCCTTCACTCTTCGATCAGTGGGCTGTTTACCCAAGGTATCCGGATCAAGGGTACAACGGAGTTCTACAACTTCGCCAGCATTATTCTTGATCACATCCTCGCATTTAATGATATAGCCATAGCGCAACCTTACTTCTTTGCCTGGTGCAAGTCGAAAATATTTCTTCACAGGTTCTTCCATGAAGTCATTCTCATCGATGTAGAGTTCTCTGGTGAACGGTACATCACGGGTTCCGGCACTCTCATCTTCTGGATTATTTACGGCCTGTAGAAGTTCCACCTTATCTTCTGGGTAGTTTTCAATAACCACCTTCAGTGGATTCAGAACTGCCATTACTCGCGGTGCTATGGCATTGAGATGTTCTCTTACATGATTTTCAAGAATAGTAACATCTACGACGCTATTGTGTTTAGCCACACCGATGTATTCACAAAAATTACGAATGGATTCAGGCGTATAACCTCGACGTCTCAATCCAGAGATGGTGGGCATCCTGGGATCATCCCAACCGCTGACATAGCCTTCATTGACCAGGGTCAAAAACTTACGTTTGCTCATCACCGTGTAGGTGAGATTTAGACGGGCAAACTCTATTTGCTGGGGGTGATGAATCTCAAGTTTGTCACAGAACCAGTCATAAAGTGGTCGATGATTCTCAAACTCCAGGGTACAGATAGATTGTGTAATCTTCTCAATGGAATCTGACTGCCCATGGGTAAAGTCATACATGGGATAAATGCACCACTTATCACCAGTACGATGATGATGTTCATGAAGAATCCGATAAATGATTGGATCTCTCATGTGAAAATTGGGATGGGCCATATCAATTTTGGCTTTTAGCGTCCGGGTGCCATCTGGAAATTCACCCGCCTTCATTCTGGCAAACAAATCCAGGTTTTCTTCAACCGAGCGATCCCGATATGGACTGTGCTTTCCGGGTTCTGTTGGCGTACCACGATATTCCCTGCCTTCTTCCAGAGTAAGATCACAGACATAGGCCAGCCCGTCATTTATGAGCTTGACAGCCCATTCATAGAGTTGATCAAAATAATCAGAGGCATAATACTCTCTATCTTCCCAATCAAAGCCCAACCACTTGATATCTTCTTTAATAGAGTCTACATACTCTTCTTCTTCTTTGCTGGGATTGGTATCATCAAAGCGTAGATTACACTTTCCACCATATTTTTCAGCCAAACTGAAGTTTAAAGCGATTGATTTTGCGTGTCCAATGTGTAAATAGCCATTGGGTTCTGGTGGGAAGCGTGTATGAACTATCTGTCCAAAACGACCAGATTTCAGATGATCATTTATGATTTCTTCAACAAAGTTCAGTGATTTTTCCGGAACTGTAGCAGCGCTCTCGCTGGTGTCCGCATTCAGGTTTGCACCCATACTATCCTCATATCTGTGGCCTGATTTTACAGGGCTTGGTCCAAAAAACTAATCAGCAAATAACATACATTTTCATCCATAGCATAACCATGATGAATTTTACTCAATCCTGTGCAAGATTTATTGTTGTTGGGCAACCAGTTGGAGTGCTCGATCAATGCGATTCAGACAGCTATCTTTTCCAATGATAGCCATAATTTCGAAAAGACCAAAACCGACAGCCTTACCTGTAATCGCCACACGGATAGCGTGGACAATCATCCCCATTCCCACACCCTCCTTTTCGATAAAAGCGTGGAGGTATTGATCAAGGTATTCAGCAGAGAAATCTTCAGCTTCAGGTAAGATACTTCGCAGTTTAATCAGCAATTCACGCTGGGCTTCAGCATTGACAAGACGTTTCCTGAATGCATTTTCTTCATACTCAAGCGAATCGTCAGCCTGAAAAAACTCGGCATAATCCAGGATATCCCCAGCAAATGATATCCGTTCGTTGGCAGCCTCAAGAATCGCTTTGACCCTGGATCTTGTTTCCGCCCCTGCAGGTGCCTGTACAAGCCCGGCTTTCTCCAGAAAAGGCAGGACCATCTCCAACTTCTCATCCATATCAAGACGCCACATATAGCGACTCTGGAAGGAGGTAAGTTTTTGGGGATCAAAACTGGCAGGCGATTTATTGATACGATCCAGACTAAACTCCTGAATCATCGCTTCTCGGGAAAAATCCTCGGTCTTATCGTCTAGAGACCAACCAAGCAGAAGCAAATAGTTGACGATAGCATCAGGTAGAAAACCAATTTCCCGATAAAAATCGACTATAACCGGGTTGAAGGTTTCTGGAGATGCAGAAAATCCAATTTGTTCAGCGATTTTCTCACCGTGGTCATAGAGAACCTTAAAGTCTCTATTTTTCAGGTATTTATCTAATTTTCGCTTGCTCAGTTTATTGGAGCTTCCAGGCTCAGCCACAAATGGTAGATGGGCATAGATGGGTAATTCAAGTCCAAGACTCTGGGCAATAAATATTTGACGGGGTGTATTGGGTAAATGCTCGATAGCTCGGATCACATGACTGATTTCAAAAGCACCATCGTCCACTACGCTGGTCAAATGATAGAGACAGGATCCATCTGTGCGCTGAATAACGTGATCTTGTTCCCCGCCCCATTCGAAGGACATATCACCACGGACCAAATCGTGAAATTCACATTTGCCTTCTCGGGGCATTTTGAGACGAACGATGGATTCTCGACCCTCTGCCTCAAACTTCTTGATATCTTCATCCGTTTCAGCCATCCAGGTGCGACTATAAATGAACTGGCGCTTTTCCTTCTCCGCTACTTGACGTTCTGCGGCAAATTCCTCCGATTTTGAGAAATCTCTGTAGGCATGGCCGTCTTGGAGCAACCTGGCAACTGCCTCAGCATAAATATCTGATCGTTGGGATTGGAAGTACGGTGCATGGGGTCCACCCATTCCTGGACCTTCATCCCAATCGATGCCCAACCACTTGAATCCTTCCATGATAGGTTGGAGGGCCTCATGGACATTTCGGGCTTGATCCGTGTCATCGACGCGTAGAATGAATTTCCCGCCATGATGGCGTGCAAACAACCAGTTGAATAAGGCAGTTCTGACACCACCTATATGGAGATAACCTGTGGGACTGGGAGCAAAACGAACACGAACTTGAGATGGAGCCATATATTATTTTTTCTTTCTACTTTTGGTTCAACCCAAGCTCAAAGTTCGTCACACCTAGCGGAGTCGAGGTGCAAAGATGTCGGGATTGAGAAATTACTATCTCCCTCGCACTTCGACTCCGCTCAGCATGACGCTCGGGATGACGAGGAACGGAACTGGTAATCAATTAAATCTAATGGTTCCCATGTGATGACCTGCTAAATCCAAACTCACTTCATCTCCAGATTTCAGGACACCCACACCTTCAGGCGTTCCGGTGAAGATAATATCGCCGGGTTGCAAGTCAGTAAATTCCTCCAGGTAGGCAGGAATCTTTTCAAAGGGGAGAATCATCTGGCTGCTATCTCCACGTTGCCTGATTTCCCCGTTCAGGAGCATGGTAAAACGTATTTGATTCAGGGATGGTATTTCGTTTGTGGATATAAATCGGCTGACTATAGCTGCTCCATCAAATGATTTAGCCAATGTCCAGGGTTTCCCCTCAGCTTTTAGCTCATTTTGAAGATCACGGAGGGTAAGATCAAGACCCAGTCCAATGGCGGCAATAAATGATCCGCTATCGTTCCTGTCCATGAGGGCAACAATTTCGGTTTCATAGTGTACGTCACCATGTCCAGGAAACAGAGTTTGTGTTCTTTGCATAGGCACCAGGGCATTAAGCCCTTTCTGAAAAACCAGGGGTCTGGCCTCAACGGCATTGCCAAGTTCCTCTGCATGCTTAGCATAATTTCTACCCAAGCACCAAATTGTACGTGGCTGTATTCCTTTTTCCTTCTCAGTAAAATCAAAGACCATCAGCTGAGTCCTTCTTTTATTCTTGTCGCCATGGTGAGTGAAATCCCTGGAACATGGGCAATTTCCTCTATGCTGGCATTTTTTATATTTTTTAAAGATCGGAAATAATTTATCAACGCTATACGCCGGGATTGGCCGATGCCTTCAATATCGTCAAGGGCAGAGTGTACCATGGCTTTCCCTCTCCGTTTTCTCTGAAAGGTAATGGCAAAACGATGAGCTTCATCTCTAATCCGTCGAAGTAGTATGATGGAGCCACTGGTTTTAGGTATTCCCAGTGAATTTGATTCACCTGGTAGAAAAACTTCCTCAAGACGTTTGGCAAGGCCAAGAATGGGTATATGAGACATGCCAATCCTCTCAAGTGCTCCAATAGCCGCACTGAGCTGCCCCTTACCCCCATCAATTAGAATTAGATCGGGTTCTGAGAGACCTTCAGCTTTTACCCTCGTATATCGCCGATGAATGACTTCTTTCATACTGGTAAAATCATCGATACCATCTACAGTTTTGATCTGAAATTTGCGATATTCACGTTTAGCGGGTTTTCCATCAACAAAACAGACCAGAGAAGCGACGGTTTCAGTCCCACCTAGATGGGAAATATCAAAGCCTTCAATTCGTCGCGGCGGTGCAGGGAGGTTGAGGTCCTCCTGAAGAGATCGAACCATTTTTGGAACAATTTCTACCCGTTGGGCTTGTTCCAACGCCCAATCTTTCAGAACGAGCTCGGCATTGCGTTCTGCTAAATCCAGGAGGGTCTTCTTCTCACCTTTCTGTGGTCGAAGAAAGGAAATTTTGACCCCTGAAACATCTTTGAGCCAGGCATGGATCATATCCAAATCAGCGACTTTGTCAGGAACTAAAATTTCCCGCGGGATAAATGAGGCATCTTCATAGACACGGGTAATCATACGGCTGAGGATGCTGGGCATGTCCTCATCCTCAGTTCCTCTAAATCGAAATTGTTCTTTACCAATAAGCTTGCCTGCTCGAATGCGAATCAGAATACCACAGGTCAGATTGTCCTGTCTGGCTACACCAAGGACATCTCTATCCTCAAAATCACTGGTTTTCAGCCGTTGTCGACTCACATAGGATCTGACCGCTTCCAGTTGATCTCTATGTATGGCAGCGTGTTCATACTCCTGATGTTCAGCAGCGTGCTGCATCTTATCTGAGAGGTAGGTATCCACATTGTCAGTCCTTCCTTTAAGGAAGTCCTCAACACGGTGGATCATTTCAGCATACTCATTCTTTGAAATCAGACCCTGACAGGGGCCATCACATTTGCCGATGTGATAGTCCAGACACAATTGTACTTTTTTTGCAGCCACAGATTCATCATCCATGCGATAACTGCAACTACGGATGGTAAAGATGCGCTTGATAACAGCTAAAGCAGCGCGAAGCCCCTTGACATTGGTATAGGGACCATAATAGATAGACCCATCCTTCACAATGGTACGGGCGACAAATACCTGGGGGTAATCTTCATTGGTGATGCGGATATAGGGAAAGGTCTTATCATCCCGTAAGTCGATATTGAAACGGGGACGGTGTTGTTTGATCAGATTTGCTTCAGTAAGCAAAGCCTCAACTTCAGTGCGAGTCACCAGCGTCTGAAGATCCCAGATACGAGCAATCAGACGGGCAGTTTTGGGGCTATCCGGCGTTCCAGTGAAGTATGATTTTACACGGTTTTTTAATACTTTGGCTTTTCCAATATATATGATCTTACCATTCTTGTCATAGTAGAAGTAAACCCCTGGCTGGGTTGGCAAATCTTTAAGTTTGGCCTTATAGGGGGCTTCAGTTGTACTCATGGTGAAAATCTAAAATGAAGCTTGAAGAAAGCGAGGTGTATTAGTGCTAGCTCTTTTCACAAAGCTCTATGAGGACACCACCAGCTGATTTGGGATGTATAAAGATGATACGCATATCATGGGCACCCAGACTGGGTGCTTCGCTGAGGAGTACAATACCGGCTTCCTTCAGCTTGACGACATAGCCATCCAGCCCTTCCACCTCCAATGCGATATGATGCAACCCTGGTCCCCGCTTCGCTAAAAACTTGCCAACAGGAGTTTCTGTGGAGAATGGCTCCAATAATTCTATGCTTGATTCGCCAGCCTTATAAAAATGAGTGGTGACACCCTCCTGCTGAACGACTTCTGACCCTCCAGAATTAAGGCCCAGAATGTCCTCATATAGAATCCTGGTCTGTTCTGGGTTATCTCCTGCAATGGCAATGTGGCTGATCCTGGTCACTTTCATGCGATTACTCCATCTCTGAGAGGATAATGGCAATCTGATCCTGAATAGCCCTCACTTGGCTTGTGGGGATGGTAAAATGATTTGCCATAATGGAAAATATGATGGGTTCACCAGATTGGGTCCAGGCATACCCAGACAGAGAACTCACATAGCCTATTGTACCTGTCTTGGCTCTCACATTTTGCTCTGCATCTGTGCCAATCATCCGCTTGCGTATGGTACCGGTCAAACCGGAAAGCGGAAGTGACTCGATAAAATAAGTTCTGTATGGATGTTCCCACATCATCTCCAACAGCGAAACACTTGTGTTGGGGGAAACAAGATTGTGCCGCGATAAACCAGAGCCATCCCGTAGCCGCAAATTCTCAACATTCATCCCAAGTGAATCATAAAACATCATTTGAATTATACGGCCTTCTCTGGAAGAGCCTTCGGCTCCAAATTCAGCCCCCAGCGTTTTCTGGAGTGTTTCAGCAATAAAATTCTGGCTGGGACGATTTACCTTAGAGATAATATCTGACATGGGGTGAGACAAATAGGTGAAAATTGGATGCATCTGTGAGTAATCCAATGAATCTGTCAAATCGTCTCCATCCTGCGGTGATCCACTTACTTTGATGCCAGCATCCTCCAGTCTCTCTTTAAGGACATTTACAGTAAAAAGGGTTGGATTGTGAATGGTGATGGCTCTTTCTGTCTCCCCTGCCTGATAACGATAATTCCCTTCAAACCAGGCGTTGTTTGTCTGACGTTTACGATCATAGGTCCACTCAGTGGCAGTATCACTACTTACCGTGATCAGGTCATTGCGTAAATTCAAGTAGCTTGTCTGAGGATGAGATTCAATGATAACAGGACTTCCCAGGTTCAATGAATCAGGAGTGAGGGTATAATCAATATAGTTTTCATTGTAGGAGAGTCCGGATAACTGAGCAGCATAATAATAAGTTTCATCATCCCAGGACCAGCCATACCCCAGGGATTGGTCATCAAAGACATTGTCATCACCTACAAGATCACCCTTAATCTCGGTAATTCCATAAAACTGAAGTGAATCCACAAATCTTACCATAACTGAATCATAATTATTATCATAAAAACGCCATGACCAGGATGGATCGCCGCTACCTCGTATGATTAAATCTCCATGCAACACACCGTTTGTGTCCAGGTCACCATTGGTCATAAAATCCGTTTCATAACGATATTGTGGTCCCAGAAGACAAAGCGCTGCTGCTGTGGTATACATTTTCTGATTGGAGGCTGGCATAAACATTTTCCCGGGATTTCTTTCATAAAACACCTCGCCTGAATTGGCGTATTGAATTTTTACTCCCCACCAACCCATATCAGTCGGTGCATGATTCAGGAGGGTATCTATCTCGTAAGCAGCTTGCTGTTGGGCACTACGCAGAAATTGATGCTTTGGAAGCGCCGTGGCATTGGGGGACCATGTTGTGCAACCAGTCGTAAAGATGACGACAACAATGAGTATGAGTAGTTGGGGCGAGTATTTCACATTAAGCTCCTGATGGATTGTGTTCAATCATATAAATAAAATATACCCTGTCTATCTTTTCACAATTCCCAAACCAGGTTTATCAAGCAAGAGAATTTTCCCGGCGTGATTTCCTACACCACTATATGGATCTTCGGCCAGCAACACATTGCCATCCAGGTCTAACCAGCGTGCAAAAGATCCCAGCTGTGACATGGCTGATATTCCCACAGAAGTTTCCACCATACAGCCCAACATGATGTCAAATTCATATTTGTGAGCCAGTTTTACCATTTTCAGCCCATTGGTTAAACCACCACACTTCATCAACTTGATATTAATACCATCATAGGCACCTACGAGACCAGGGATGTCCTGGGGGCGGACAGAATTCTCATCTGCCACCAGAGGCAGGGGTGAGAACTCTCTCAATTTAGCGATGTCATCCAGTTGATTCGAAGGCATGGGTTGTTCGAGAAACTCCACATTTTCCTCAGCCAGCCATTCAGCCCCCCGCTTGGCATCATCCAGGGTTTTCCAACCTTCATTAACATCCACTCTGAGGATCTTATCTGTTTGGGTTCGGATTGCTCGCATGATATCATGGTCATAATCTGTACCCAATTTTATCTTGAGAATCGGATAATCATTAGCCTCTGCAATTTTATCTGGGATAATGCTGAGATCTGATATACCAATGGTATAAGAAGACGTAACCAGCTCCGGTGTGGCACCAAAGATTTTCCAGAGAGGCTCTCCCTGGCGTTGCCCATATAAATCCCAAAAGGCTGTATCCAGAGCTGCCTGAAGAGAATAACTCTCAGGAAACATACGCTCCAATTGGTCCTGACGACTTTCGGCATCATCAATGGGTAGTTCTAGAATCTGATTGTTTTGGGCTGCCAGCATTTCCATTACTGCCCCAGAACCTTTTTCATATCGTTTGGAAGGGGCTGCTTCTCCAAAACCTGTGAACTCACCATCGCTCAATTCCAGGATGACAACATCATAGTAGCTTTCAGCACTCCTGGCGATTTTGAATTCAAATTTGGTTGTAATCCGTTGGATGGACCACGTAAGAGACAAGGTCATAGATTTCCTCACATTCCTAGAGATGCTTTTCGGGGAAAAGATCTCGAAGTACTTTTTCTGCAACGATTCGTTTGGGTGCTCTCACCATGTCCTCCACTGGCAAGCCAGTTTCTTCATAAATACGTTCACATGCTTTTTGGCTATCCTCACTGCTCAAGTCTTTGGAGTACAGGTTGATACCCAGCACTTTTGAAGGTTTAAAAGGACGCATCAATGTTTCATGGAGGTCTATCACATAGCCAATGTCTGGCAAGGGATGATCATAATCATCATGTAGACGACTGGGTTGGTGAGCAAGGACAAATGCATCGGGCATGGCACCGTGGATCAAGCCCATTGTGACACCGCTATAGCCCTGGTGGGTTACGGCTCCCTGCCCCTCAACAATAATAAGTGGTGCCTGGCCATCGACTTTATCAATCTCAGCTTCGATAGCACCATTCACGAAATCAGATATGACGGCATCCACAGCGATCCCGCGACCTGATATCATCATACCGGTTTGACCGGTACCTATGAATATGGAATTCAGACCAATTTTCTTTAATTGATTTTGAAGCGTCAGGGCCGTGGTCATTTTTCCCACATTGGAATCTGATCCAATGGTGAGGATTACTTTTGACTTCCTCTGGCGCCAATGCCCTTGGGCAACCTTTAAACCTGTTGGGGGTCTACGAACATCCCAAATGAGATGCTGGAAGTCTTTCAGTTCATCAATGTCAGCAAGAAATTGATGTAAACCAGCCCAAACCTTTAATCCTGCTTCCAGGGCAATCTTAATTTCAGGTATCCACTCAGGATTAACTGCTCCTCCAATGGGAGCGATACCAATTGCCATGGTATCCGGCTTATACGCCATGGCTTCAGAAATATGGGCCACAATTGGGATAGCACCACCATAGCCCAGCACATCCTGAGCTGTTAAACCTGCTTTGCTGGCATCAACAATTACCTGAATTTCGTCTTGACGAAAGAGGATCAATCCATTGGCCGTTTTGCTGCCAAGAGCGTGGAGACGATTCTGGGCATAAAGTACAAATCTTCGTTGTTTTTGATCCATCTGCAGTGACTTAGCGATTTTTAAATTTTGCAGGACGTCGCTCGAGAAAGGCAGTGGCACCTTCAATTCGATCTTCGGTTTTAAAGACATCTCGAAAAGCGGAGGCCTCTTCTTCCAGACCTGCATTCAAGGTAGTTTCAATTCCCTTATAGACGGCCCTGAGGGTCAGTGCCTGAGCTTGTGGTGATTGTGCCATGAGCAATTCGGCGTATTCTTCAACTTTTGATAATAATTCTGCCTGAGGGAAAACACCATTTACCAGACCCATTTGAAGGGCTTCCTCAGCTGTGACCATCCTACCCGAGAGGAGTAGGTCCAGAGCCTTGCCCCTGCCAATTAGACGCGGCAAGCGTTGGGTTCCACCATACCCTGCAATAACTCCCAGCTTTACTTCGGGTTGCCCAAACATGGCATTCTCTGCAGCAAATCTTAAATGACAGGCCAGGGCAAGCTCACAACCGCCTCCCAGGGCAAATCCATTGATTGCAGCAATGACCGGTTTGGAGCTTGATTCGATTAGCGAGAAAACAGCCTGTCCACGCTTTGCGAATGTATGAGCCGCTTCAGGGGACATGGAAGGGAATTGGCTGATATCTGCACCAGCGACAAAAGATTTTTCTCCTGCCCCCGTTATCACAATAACACGAGCTTCTTCTCGTTCTTTCAGATCGAGAAAGACTTGCTCCAGTTCATTGAGGACCATCTCGTTTAGGGCGTTTAATTTTGACTGACGATCTATGGTGACTCGGCCTATCCCACCCTTCATCTCAACCTTGACCACTTCCATCAGGACCTCCAAAAATGACGGTTAAACAAAACCACTACGGTTAATACTTCCAAACGTCCCAGCATCATCACAAAGGCCATGACCCATTTCTCTATATCGCTAAAAAAGGAGAAATTGTCTGTGGGTCCAACATTTCCCAGACCTGGTCCAATATTAGAAAGCATGGATATGGATGCAGTGGTGCTGGTGACCAAATCATGCCCAAAACCAGTGAGCATGAAAGCTAAGCCAACAAATATCACCATGAAGAACAGGAGAAAGGTCGTCGTGTTGCGTACGGCATCATCATCCACAAATTGATTGCTGAGTTTGATGGGTAAATAAGCCCTGGGGTGGATCATCCGACGAAGTTCAGTGATGGCCATTTTGGTAAAAAGCAGGATTCTGATAGCCTTGATACCCCCACCAGTGGAACCTGCCATACCGCCCACAAACATGAGACCAAACAGGATAAACTGGGCATAATAGGACCATTGTTCAAAGTCAGCGGTGACAAAGCCTGTTGTAGTAATAATAGATACAACCTGAAAGGTTGCTTGCCTGAGAGGCTCGGCCTTCAAGGCCAGGATGGCAGCACCCCCGCTGTCATAAAAGGAAGAAAAGTAAAAATCCATGAGCATAAGCCCCAGGGCCATCCCCAAAATGCTCATCCAGAATTGCCATTCACGACTTTTCAGATAGCGAATAACCTTGCCGTGCAGTCCAAAATAGTGAAGTGAAAAATTGGTTCCTGCCAGAATCATGAAAAAGATGATCACCCAATCCACATAAGCACTTTGAAAATGAGCGATAGAGGCATTTTTGGTCGAAAAACCTCCTGTTGCCATGGTACCAAAGGTGTGACAGGCAGAGTCAAACCAATCCATGGGTCCGATCCACAAGAGGATAAATTCTGCGAATGAGATCAACGCATAGACCATATACAGCAATTTGGCAGTATCAGAAATCCTGGGGGTGATTTTGTCGCTTACAGGACCCGGCGCCTCAGCAGCAAATAGCAAAGTTCCACTGCGGCCTGCAAGGGGCATGACGGTGACTGTAAATACAATAATACCCATACCACCTAACCAATGGGTAAAACTTCTCCAAAAAAGGATCCCGTGGGGCAGACTTTCAATATCTGTCAATATTGATGCACCTGTTGTGGTAAATCCTGACATGGCTTCGAAGAAGCAATCGGTGTAGGATATATCAGTTGCCAGGAACATAGGCAAAGCTCCAAATAGAGAAGCCGATATCCAACTGAGACTAACACTCAGAAAAACCTGTCGAGGTGCCATAACATGTGAATGGCGTGTAAAAATGAATCCCAGACCACCTATTGAAAGGGTAAGTATCATGGCTTCGAAAAGGGCTTTGCTATCCCCATCGCCATAGGCCAATGAAACTAACAGCGAAAGCCCCATAGATAGCCCAATGAAGAGAGTAAGCGCTGCCAACACATTGAGTGTTGGGCGCAGGCTAAACCGTTTAGTTGAAGAGTTCTTCGACATCTTTTACTCTAGAAGCTCTGGCAAAGACAATTGCCCGATCACCTTTTTCTATGATACTTTTGCCCATAGCAATTTCTTCCATTCCCCCTTTGATAATAGCACCAACAACAGCATCTGGTGGGAAGTCAAGCTCCTCCAGGGGGACTCCAATAATTTTGCTGTTTGGAGCAGGTGAAAGTTCAATGACTTCCGTATCAATACCCTCTAACATCATCACAGAGTGAACCTGTCCCCTCACTACATAGCGCATAAAAGCATCAACAGTAGAGAGATTTTTACTGACAACAGAATTGATTCCCAGTCCTTTTACCAGGGGCAAATAATCTGGTGAATTGATGTGTACAATAACCTTGTCTACCCCTTTTTTCTTAGCCATCAACCCTGCAAAAAGATTGGTGGTTTCGTCATCAGTCAGGGTGATTAAAGCATCAAAATCACTGATTCCTTCGCTTTCCAGAAAGTCTATATCCAGGGCATCTGCATGAAGAAGCAAAACATCTGGTAATTCTTTGGCGGCCTTTAGCAATTTCTCTTTACGATTGTCGACCAGCCTGACACTATACTGATCCTTAAGGTAGGCAGCAACCAGGCGACCTAATTTACCTGCCCCCATTATCAACACTGTTTTAATCGTTTTCTTCTGTTTGAAACCACACAGGCGGTACATCCCATCAAGCTCATCCTTTAGACAGACTACAAAGATTTTATCTCCTGGTAGAAATACATGGTCCCCTTGCGGAATGATGGTCTCACCATCACGATCGATAGCTACTGTTCGAAAGGGTAGTTGTGTATAAGTATTCCCCAACTCTCTTAAAGATTTATTCATCAATTCGCAGGTATCTGTAGGTGTGAGGGCTACCATGTAAACTCGTCCATGATTGTATGTCATAATCTCCTGGGCAGTGGCGTGTTGCACGAGGTGCTGAATTTCGCGAGCGGCGATCTGTTCAGGGTTAATCACCTTTTCAATCCCCAATTCTTCCAGGTTTAATAGGGCATCCTTCTTCTGATAATCACCGCTGCGAACCCGGGCCAATATCTTGGCATTGGGATTCATTTTTTTGGCCTTCATGGAGGCAACGATGTTGATTTCATCGATACGGGTTACAGCCAGAAACAAATCAGCTGATTCAACCTGGGCATCCTTCAGAATGTTAGATTGAGCACCATGACCCTCTATGACCAATGCATCTAGTTCCTGCTTCGCTCTTAGAACTTTTTCAGGGTCAATATCGATAATACTGATATCATTCCCCATTTCAGCCAACGTTTTGGCCAGGTAAAACCCAACACTACCGGCACCAACGATGACAATCTTCTTTTTCATATTTTAGCCTAACACTTGTTTAAGAATTTCCACGGAGCGGAGCAATTGCTGCTCATCAAAATCTAGGTGAGTTACCAGTCTGATTCTATAATCATTAACCACCGAAACCAACAAGCCCGCTGCCTTGAATTTCAGCTCCATTTCCTTTGTATTGCCATCAGGAAAGGTCAAAAGAACAATATTTGTCTGGGTCCAGGCAATATCCTTTTCCAGATATCCCAACTCCAGGCAGGTTTGTGCCAGAGTTTTAGCCCTGATATGATCCTCTGCGAGGCGTTCAATATGATGGTCCAGGGCATATAAACCAGCGGCTGCCAGGATGCCAATTTGACGCATCCCTCCACCAAACATTTTACGAAATCGATGTGCCCTGTTGATACATTCAGCATCTCCCACTAAGACGGACCCAACCGGAGCCCCAAGACCTTTGGAGAGGCAAAGACTCACAGAATTGAAATGATCTCCATATGCACTGGGATCGAGCCCGCTTGCTATGACAGCATTCATGAGACGAGCCCCATCGAGATGCATGCGAATTTTCCGAGTATTCGCGTACCTGGCGATATCCTCAACCACAGGCAAGGGATAGACAACGCCCCCTGCTCGATTATGGGTGTTTTCCAGCGTAATAAGTCGGGTTTGAGCATAGTGATGGTCAGCAGGTCGCATTGCCTCAGCGATCTGATCTGAAACAAGTATTCCGTTCTCAGCTAGCAGTGGATGAAGTTGGACACCACTTAGCAAGGCCGGCCCACCGCCTTCATAATTGAATATGTGTGAGTTATACTCGCAGATGACCTCATCACCGGGCTGTGTCTGGCTACGAATAGCGAGTTGATTGCTCATGGTCCCAGATGGTACAAACAGGCCTGCTTCTTTCCCCAGCATGTCAGCGACTCGTTCCTGAAGTTCATTTACCAAATGATCTTCACCATAGACATCGTCTCCAACCTTTGCTTCATACATGGCAGTTCTCATGGCCCCAGTTGGACGGGTCACCGTATCAGATCGCAGATCTATATAACTCATTTATGATTGATCTTTAATTTTGCATGGAACACGGGTATCTCATAGGCCACACCGTTGGGTCCTGCAAAGATGGCATCTTTGAATGCCAGCACAAAAAGTGGCGCATCAGGATTGATAATTCTCACCGGAATGGTCATGATAGTTGGATCAGACATATTGAAGACGTCACCAGGCATGCTAAAGATCAGAACCTTCATCTCTCCACGACCCCCCTCACTGGATGAGACGGTGAAACCTGGATTCGATGACGTGAGCGAGGGCTTGATCACCTGACCCACAGCTGGATCCCAGGTAAGGGTGAATTGTATGCCCTTAATTATATCATCTGTTTTCATCAATACTGGGATATCTACGCCCTCATCAGCTGCATCTATACTGGAAGCTGTCACCCCAAAACCAGGGTCACTCAGTTCAATTATTTGGGCTTCCTGTGAGCAGGATAGTAGAATCAGTAGTGTGGCGGCGAGTAAGCAATTCAATAGGCGCATTTTAGATCAATCCCCTTGTAATAATAATTCTTTGGCAGCTAGAAGTGTTGTTTCTCCTGGGGCTCCATCCCCGATGAGAGTAGCAATTTCATTTATTCGTTCGTTTTCATCCAATCGTTTCACCCGGGTGACGGTCCTTTGATTAATGAGATGCTTTTCAACTCGGAAATGACTATCAGCCAGACTCGCTATCTGGGGAAGGTGGGTGATGCTGATGAGTTGGTGATGGCGACCCAGATCCTTGAGCTCAGCACCTACAACACGGGCTATACGCCCAGAAATTCCTGTATCAATTTCATCAAAAATGACTGTCCCGATCCCATCTTTGCCTGACATGGCTGATTTGATGGCAAGCATGATGCGGCTGATTTCTCCACCTGAAGCGATGCGGGCCAGTGGTCTCAGGGGTTCACCAGGATTGGCCTGCATCCAGAACACAACTTTGTCCATACCAGAGGCATCCGCTTTGAATTTTTTATTGTTATGCTCAACCAGTCCCTGTTCTTGCTCTTCCTGACTCACTTCAATTTGAAACCGAGCCTTGGGAATACCAAGATGACTTAATTTTTCCACCACAGTTTTAGACAGAATTGCAGCTTCTTTTAAGCGGTGTTTACTTAAAGCTGTACAAGCTTTGGAATAATCTTGAGTATGCTCCTCAATGGATTGAGTGAGCTCTTCCTTGCTCCAGTCTGGATCATCTTGTTTGTCTAGTCGAATTCGAATCTCTTCCCAGTAGACCAGCAGCTCCGGGTAGGATCGATTATACTTTTGGCATAGTCGACCCAGTATTCTGACCCGTGATTCTACCTGACTCAGACGTTGTGGGTCAGCCTGGACCTCCTTTTCATATTCAGAGGCGAAATCAGCGATGGCCTGAAGCGTGACGCGAGCAGCCAATGCTTCAGGTAAAAATGCGGCAGCGGTTGATGTGTATGTACTCAAACTTTCCAATTGTCGGATAATGGTGTTTACCCGTTCCAGGGCAGAGCTTTCTGAGCCCTCTACCTCATTATACAGTATCGAGGCCTGCTCGCTGATGGTCAGTGCATTTTCAAGAACTCTGCGTTCCTTCTCAAGCTCATCCAACTCATTGGGTTGGGGATTGATATCATTCAATTCCTGTAGCTGAAAGGCATAGAGTTGAAATTGTTCATTTCTACTTGAGGCCGTTTTTTCTCGTTCCTCTAATTCCCGAATCAGACCACTCAGGGTATGATATTTCTCTGCAACGGATTGTTTCAACTTACTGCTTTCAGCAAACTGATCTAAAAAATCTATATGGTGTTCCTCATTGAGAAGATACTGATGCTCGTGCTGACCGTGGAGGTCCACCAGAAGATCGCCCAATTCCTTGAGTTCCTGAACGGTTCGAGATTGACCATTAATCCAAACTTTTGATTGTCCCTGGAGTCTAATTTCACGCTTCACAGTAATGGTGCCAGCATCAAATCCCTGGGGGGCGAGTTTTTTTAATTCAGATGGTTTTACTTCAAACACAGCTTCAACAATGGCACTGGGATAGCCATCACGAATAAAATCTTTAAAGGCTCTCTCACCCAGAGCAATACTTAAGGCATCAACGATAAGTGATTTTCCAACTCCCGTTTCACCGGTAATCACATTCAAACCTCTATCGAAGCTTACGTTGGCTTCATCTACGATGGCGAAGTTCTCGATATGCAGACTTTTAAGCATTTTGTCTAAACCGCTCCAAAAATGGAATTTTCATAAGTAGGGAGAAAGTAATAATGGAAAGGATAACACCAAATGTATCTGCAACCACATCTTCTATGGTGGAATAGCGTGATGGGACAAAGGACTGGTAGATTTCGTCTCCGATTGCTGATAGAGCTCCGATACTGGCAGCAAGACGATAAGAAGATCTTAGTTCTTGCAAGGGTTTATCACGGAGAACTGCCCAGATTAATGTCACACCATAGAAATGGTATTCTATGAAATGAAGAATAAAATCATCTAGACCCCAGGAATAGTTGGATACCAAACGCTGATTCAGGCTGGACAATGCAAAAATGAGGATCACGTATAAAACAGCTGGAGAATAGTATTTAAGTCGGTAAGCCACCGTACTCCTTCAGAGCTTCGGGAAGCGCTTCTACGATATCACTGGCGATTAAGCCCAAAACCCCTTTTTGAGGGCGACTTATTTCAGCAGCTCGTCCATGTATGTACATGGCAAAGTTTAGTACTTCAGGGTCATCCATCCATTGGGACCATAAAGAGGCTATTACCCCGCTGAGTACATCGCCACTGCCTGCAGTCGCCATTCCAGCGTAGCCAGTTGAGTTTATGGTGACTTCTCCGGAGGGCATTACCAGAAGAGATGGGGCCCCTTTTAGAAGCAAAGACACGCCATATTCCTTGGCAAAATTTTGGGCATCTTCCCAGGTCGGATTATAGTCACCCCTATGCTTCATGAGACGTTTAAACTCCCCCGCATGTGGAGTAAGAATTGTAGGAGCAAGCCTGGCCAGCAAAAGTGAAGGGTCATCGCTCAAGGCGAATAAGGCATCTGCATCAATCACCATGGGCTGCCTGGATTCTTTTACAATTTGCTTTACGATTTGAATGGTCTCAGGATGACGTCCCAAACCAGGACCTATTACAACAGTATCTGCCCACTTACAACCCTGCTGAAGGTCTGGTAATGCGGATAATGCAATTCCCATATTTTCAGTTTCCGGGACATAATCTACAACGGTTTCAAGCGAATGACCTTCAGCTATTGGTCCCAGGGATTTCGGGATTGCCAGCCGGACCAATCCTGCACCTGAGCGCAGGGCCGCTGTTGCGGAGAGTAGCGCTGCTCCAGTAAATCCCTGAGAGCCAGCAATTATAAATACTTTGCCTGCTGTATACTTGTGTGTGTGGTTCTGTCTGCTGTATTTGGATTTTGGAAAATCAGTGTCCTCATTCTGCCAGAGTACTTGTCCACTCACATGATCCAAGCTGTCCTCAGGAAAGCCAATTTCCACGGGGATAACAGTTCCAGAATAGGATCTGGCTGGTTCGAATAGACACCCCTGTTTGCCGAACCCCATGCTTACGGTGAGTTCAGCATGGATACAAGACTCCAGCGTCTCTCCTTGATCCCCAGTAACGCCAGAGGGCACATCAACGGCAATGCATAGGGCGCTGCTCTGATTTGAAAGATTAATAAGTGTGTCGTAAGGAGATCTGATTTGTCCTGAAATCCCGGTACCCAATAGAGCATCCACAATGATATCAGCCTTCAGAACCTGTTGCTTCTGTGCTTCTGAATTGTTCCAGGTCTCAACTGCGATATCAAGGTCCTTCAACTTACTAAAATGAGTCAGGGCATCACCGGTTAGGCGATTCTCAGCAGAAACCATCATTAAGGCAACGGATATACCCCGCTTGAACAATCCAGCAGCAATGACATAGCCATCACCACCATTATTGCCATGCCCTGCAAGTACCAATACTTCGGGTGAATTATTAAGATAGCCATGTTTGTACATCTGTTCCACCAGTGCATCACCTCCATTCTGCATGAGCAGGCTACCAGGGATTCCGCAAGTTTTAATGGCATACTCATCTACAGCTCGATTGGCTGCCATGGAAAGGAAAGCCCGCAATGAATCAATACTCCAGTATGGCGAAGGCTATGGCCATGGATCGTTCATGGGAGATTGTAACCAGACAGGTCCCCTTGATGTGTGTAAGCAGGGATACCATGGGGCGTCCTTCAGAATCATTCAATATCTCGATATCTGAGAAGGGGATAATTTTATCATAACCGCTTTGGTATACGGCTTTGGCAATGGCTTCTTTGGCTGCGAAACGACCCGCGAAATGTGTTTCTGGATGCTCTTTGGATTCACAATAGGCTGTCTCACCTTTTGTAAATACTCGCTTGAGAAAGCGGCTACCATAGCTTTCTCTCAGTCGATTAATTCGACTGACTTCAACGATATCACTACCTATTCCACGAATTGCCATGAGTGTTTAATTTATACCTCGGGACCGAGGGAAAAAGTGGAAATTGTTATGATTGGAAATCAATAAAGGGGGGCTGAATTTTCAGTGGATTGATAATATAATCGAGTAGGAGGATAGGGATTAATTCCCTATCCGTCCTCTCACACCACCCTGCGTACGGTTCCGTACAGGGCGGTTCCTTAATTTACACCTTAACATTTCGGTAATAATCCGTGAAAAAGAGGTATCCAGCTTC
>JADHUM010000012.1 GCA_016784545.1 Candidatus Neomarinimicrobiota bacterium | reverse complement strand
AGCCCCATAAATTGATTAAAAGTTTGGAGTAGGATTCAAAAGTTTTAATCGTAAAGAAATGGGTTCCCATGATGAGCAAACATTTTTTTAGCCATGTAGCAGTACGTCATATCTGGTTAGTTCCCCTCCTGGTCATTCTAATGGCGAGCAGTCTTTGGAGTGCCGATGGTCTACGCGATATCCGCCAGCTGAAGGATCTGGGCGATCTTGATCACGATGGCAACAATGATTTTGGAGCTATTCGAAATACAGCCCGTAATGGTTCAGAGCTGATCGCATTTGAAATGAAACCAGATGGAAGTTTTGATATAACCTGGCGCTTTGCCTTACCGGAAAACCTGGTTGGCGAGTGGGCTGATTTCACACTAACAGACTTGAATTTGAATGGCCGACCCGAAATTGTGGCCATAACCAAATTAATTTCTGCTACGGCAGGTAACACTGCCCCCTGGGTGTATGGTTTTGAATGGTCTGGAAAAGATTTTGATTATGTCCCCACCTTTCAATGGGGCTGGACACCTGATAATGGTCTCTATGCACGTCCAACTCAGATTAAAGCAGGTGACGTTGACAACGATGGCCTCACAGAGCTCATTTTTTCATTAAGCGCCCCCCAGGCCAATCTTCTGATCGTTGAGTTTAAAGGCGATCTTAGTTCTTCAAATATCCAGATTGAATATGCCGGGATGCCAAAAGAGATGACTCGTGTACCCGCTTCAATTCTCGTGGCTATCAACGATATTGATCATGACAAAATAAAAGACATCGTCCTCTTTCAAAAACGAGGAGACAAACTGAGTGTGGCTGGGATTTTTTCATCAGGGGAAGATAGATACACAACCCGCGACCTGGCGGATGTGAAACTCCTGGCTGGAGCTGGTGAAAGAGTGAGCGCTTCTGGTATTGCCATTGCCGACCTGGATGGTTCAGGTCTTGAAAAAATTTATCTCGGCAGCTCACGAGGAAATGTTTACCAATACAATTCCACTGGGGGTGGTAAACTGTGGAAGTCATTCTCTAGCCCTGTCAATCAACTTCTATTTTCTGAAATAGATGGTGATGAGTATACGGAATGCCTGCTTCGTACCGGTGATAGAGTACATTTTCTGGAACAGAACAAAAAGACCGGAGATTTTGAAAGCTTTGCACCCCTGTTTGACCAAGAGGTCTATGCTTCAAGTGCCCTGCCCTTCCATGATGGGCTCTTGCTGGAGAAATCCGGCCCTTATCAATTCATGGCCATTGCCCCTAATGAAGAGGATGCTGAAGAAGTAACCGACATGGCAGAAGAAGTGGATGAGTCAGCACCCACCATGGAAGAGGAAGCACCAGCACCCATAACAGCTGAATCTGAACCTGAGGTTGTTGAAGAAGTTCAAGCCGCTCCAGAAATACGCAGAAAACCCAAGTCACCAGATGTAATCCTCCATGCAAACGAAAGTTTTGTTCATGCGATTCCACGCCAGGAGGAGATCGATCCAGGCCAGGCCTATGTCAAATTCAAGACCTACCCAGTAGGCATGCGTCTTGGTAAAGATTTTATCCTGAGATGGAACCCTGGTGAGGATCAACTGGGATATCATCAGATTTCCTATTCATTTGGGCAACAATTGGATACGGCATTTACCCTTTACGTAAACCATATCCCTGAAATTTTTTCAACGCCGCCACCCCTGGCTCAAACGGGACAACAATATCTTTATCAGGTTCAGTTGGAAGATTTGAACGAAGAGCAGTATTTTGAATTCGAATTGATCTCGGCCCCAGCAGGTATGCAGGTCGATGAAGAAGGGCTGGTCCGCTGGCTCCCAAGCGACACCCAACTCGATTCGCAATATGTTACCTTGAGCGTTAGCGATGGTTTCGAGAGAGTTTTACAAAAATTTACGCTTTATGTGAATATCCTACCCCTGGTTCTTGAAAAACCAGGCCCAGTCGCTTTCATCAACGAGCCATATATCGGACAAGTCAATATTCAGGACAAAAACAGCAATAACAGTGCACGACTGATCCCACTGCGGACACCTAAAAGTCTGATCCTTGAATCTTCGGGGCGAATCACCTGGACACCAGAATCTCAACAGACTGGCTTCCATGATATTCTCTTTGAATTGACTGATGATATGTCCTCCATGCTGGATTCATTCACCATCTTTGTCAACACACCACCCATCATTATCTCAAAATATGAAGAACATGTCCCTGTGGGTAAACCCTGGAACTACAAGGTCGAGGTCAATGACCCCAACAACAACCAGGACATCAGTTTTCTGCTCTCTGAGAGCAGCATACCCAATTTGACCATCAGTCGTCGTGGACAGATCACCTGGACACCGACTGAGGCAGAATTGGGTAAGCAGAATTTTACAATTTCCGTAACTGATGGTCTGAGAGATGACTTGCAAAAGGTAACCGTATATGTAAACGGGGCTCCTGTTCTGGGCAGCGTGAGCGACACACTTGCCACAGTTGCCCGACCCTATACCACCTCGCTACCAGTTACCGATCTGAATAAAGATCAAAAATTAAGTTATGCATTTCTAACTGCTCCCAAGGGGATGAAAATTTCTCCTGCAGGTCAAATCACATGGACCCCAACCAAAACTCAAAAAGGTTGGAATGAAATTTTTGTAAAAGTTTCGGACAAGTACAGTTCAGATACTTACAAATTTGCCGTCTATGCCAATGCACCACCAGTGATCGTATCTAAAGCAGATACAATGGCTATTGCCGGTCAGGAGTATGTTTATGAAATCAAGGCTCTAGACTTAAATACTGACCAGCAACTGGTTTATAAAGTATTTGATGCACCAACTGGTGTTCATCTCGTCGATGGTTCCGTTGTAAAGTGGACCCCGGGAATTGACCAGATCAATCAGGCCCAATTCAAGGTAAGTGTGACTGATGGATACATCACAAACGTGCAAACTGTACAACTCTTTGTAAATGCCTTGCCGGAAGTCACTTCCACCCCGTCACCTGTGGTTCTCATGGACCGTGAGTATCGCTATCAGATGTCTTCACGGGATCTCAATGAAGATAGAATCAGGTATACCAAGATACTTTTGCCCAATGGTGCTGAGATGAACGAAACAGATGGTCTCATTACCTGGGTACCTGATGGCTCCAACGATGGTGCCAATAAGTTTATCATCGAAGTGACCGACTCACGAGGCTCCTCAAGCTATCATGAATTTGAAGTGAATGTTTTTCAGGATCCCAAAGCACCCATTAGACAAATGGGAGCCTTTTTGATTACTTTGGCGGGAATCGGAGCCATGTTTATTATGAAATTCCTGTACTGATCCTACATCCAAACAGGATAAAAAACCCATCGACTTCCGATGGGTTTTTTTTATACCTGGAATTGAAAGCTAGGTATCATTACTGCAGTATTAAATTAATTATCCGGACCAGATCCTGGACAGTGACATATGAGTCATAATTCATGTCTCCAGCAGCAATGAGTTCTGGAGTAGATTCAATATTACCCAGAATCAAATTGACCAAGATTACCACATCCTGAATATTGACCGTATAATCCAGATTCATGTCTCCTGAGCCAGAGGGCCATAGGGAAGCTGCCAGAACAGCATGATGGAGGTTCAGTCTTCCCCCTGTGACTGTGATGCCTTCTAATGAGGCCAGGGGGTCAACAGAGGTCAACAATAATGATTTAAAGACTTCTGATGCAAGCGCAGGGCTGTCTTCATAATACTGGGCAAGCGCAGGGCTGGCAGCGGCATGCATAAGTGCCACAGCACCTGTCACGTGGGGTGTGGACATGGAGGTTCCATATTTAGTGGAGGTGGTTCCATTGTAATTGGTGGATATAATGCCGAATCCAGGTGCAGCTAAATCAATGGAAACTGCTCCGTAGCCGGCACTACTTACTTTTTCATCATCCCTATTGGAATTGGTCACTGTGATTAAATAGGGGGAGGAACAGCTTGTGGGTAAATCGCCAGACACATCAACATCGACGTTGGTATTTGCCGTTGATGCAATAGACAGGATGCCAGCCTCTCCCATGGCGTTATACATATCATTCCAAACTGGATAATCCATGGAATCGCAAGAGACATAATTGGCACCGAAACTTGAATTTGCCGTGACAATAAAAGCGCCCTCTAATCCGCCTGAATTCGACCAGGCCAGTTTTTGTTCAAGGACATAGCTATATGCTTCCATGGCTATTGCTGTGGTAGAGCTCGCTCCAGCTACAATCATGAGTTGAATATTCCAATTTATGCCGGCGACTTGATTAGCATTGTTGGTGTGAGCACCCACGGTACCAGAAACGTGAGTACCATGGCTTGCATCCAGATTTGTCTGGGGAATAGTTCCATTATGAGCATAGGCATTCCAACCCAATGAATCGTCAACCCAACCATTCCCATCATCATCAATTCCATTGCCTAATGTGTCGAAAGGATTTGACCAGAGATTGGCTTGCAGGTCAATATGGTCAAGATCGCAACCCCCATCAACAATGGCAGCCACAATATTTCTTCCCAAAACCGTCTGACCTCCCGTGCTGATTTCCCAGGCTTCCGGTGCGTCAATATCAGCATCTTCGGTTCCAGAGGGATTACCATTTGCGTCAAAACCTGTATTATGGAAATTCCATTGTGATGTGTATAGCGGGTCATCTGGGGTGGTGCGTAAACTTAGCAGATGATTGTTCTGGGCATATTTGATTTCAGGTACATCCTCAATCCTGCGTCTGGCTTTCCCGAGCTGGTTTTTGCTCAGGTCAACTCGCAGTAACCACAAATTCAGGGGCCTACTCACCTGTCTTACAATCTCAAGATTATCATTCATGAGAATAACTTCAATGTCTGCCCGGGTTAATCCCTCATCAAAACGTACAAGTAGTTCATCTTCGACAAATAAAGCACTTCCTCCGTAAATAAGATTTACGATGGTAAGTGAGAATAATATGGTTCTTTGCAAGTAAGTCATAGCAAACTTTATTTCTCTAAACTAACCCTCAAAATCCTCCAGGTAGGTGACCCACCACACAATCAGATTTTGATTAGATGAGTAGTATAATCATGATTCTGGGAAAAGAGGGGTCTTTTTTTTGATGAGATATTGGTCAAAGATAGAGCGGGAAAATATTTGATTAATATGGAAATAGAGCACGAATGAGCGCAAAAATGGTGATCTAAGGCAACTAGGATGGGAACTTAGTTAAAGATGATAGGCAACTGAGATTTGGCTGATCCATCCAGCGGCACCAAAACTCTGGGTTGCAGACTCAATCAGCATTCCCTGCCAGTCAATGGCAAAACCTCCTGAAGCTCCTGCGATAAAGTCGGATTCAGTCACACCGGTTTGAAGATCAAATCGGTTTGAGTTCATACCTAGTCGGATCCTGAAATTCGGGTGAATCAATATTTCACCACCCAGGGAGAGGCTGATTTGTTCATTGAATCCATAAACCCCCTCCAGGTTGAGCCTGAGAGGCAGATGAGAGAGAATTTTTGAGCTACCTATGTGCAATTGAGTTGGAAAAGCTTCATCACTCTCACCCATTGGAACAGAGGCCAGGTAGACCCCCACGGTTAGAGAATCCTCCTGATTATGATATACCCCGCCGAGATCATAATAGAACTCACCCCTGGTATCTCCATCAGCGGCCCTAGTAAACCGCCCAACGCGACCGCCCAGACGAACTCCCTCAGAGAACTTGAAGGCATAGGCCAGCGCTGCGGCCAGCTCATGGTATCCAAAGGTACCCTGGCTAGTACCGACAATATCAGTTTTATCAAATATCCCATAATCAAAGTAGATCAGTTCTGCAGCTATGCGGTGTCTCTCCAGGGGCAGCACGCCACCTGCGGCAAAGCCCTGAATCCCCACAAGATGATTTACAAAACCAACTTGTCCCTGTAGTCCTGTAACAAAACTTGCACTGGCAGGATTGCCCTGGAGATCAAGATTTCCAGATGCATCCACAGCTCGGCTTCCACCCATTGCAGCTGAACGATTGCTGAAGGGATAAGTCAAAAGTTGGTGAGAAGGGGTTTCTGCAAGCACTACACCGACAAGCAGGAAAAGACTAAGTATAGATTTGCTCATAAGTAAGTTCATGACCTTGTAATACATGCCTTAAAATGATTTTTGTTTCCAAATAAAACACATCTTTTTATTCTTTTGTTCGCTTTTGAAATATAGTAATCCTTGTTGGAAGTATTTGATGAACTAAAATATACGCTTCGTATAGGTAAATTATTGTGAGGGGAAATCCATGAAACGTCGTTTTTCGTTGTGCTTTATTCTGTTTGTATCGCTCATTTTTGCCATTTCATCTTGTGCTCCAGCTTCACTCTTCTCTGATCATTGGGATAAAAACGAATCACCCCTATTTGAGCGAACCACATCCCCCTACGAAGACAGTCCCGATGCAGTGATAGTCTTCGACATGGAAAGAATGTTTATCGATTCACAGGAATGGGATATTGTCAGAGAACGCCATGTTCGCATCCAGATTTTTACTGAGGCAGGGAAAGAGTATGCCGATGTGAGAATTCCCTACTGGCATGACCATCGGGTAACAGAAATAAAAGCCCAGACGATTCTGCCAGATGGACAAAGAATCAAACTGGAAAATGATGATATATTTGAAGAGGGTGATCAAAAAAAATGGCTTTATAAAGTCTTTGCTCTGCCAGGAGTGGAAGACCAGTGCATCATTGAGTATCAATATAAATATCGTTCAACTTCAATTGGCACCGCCCAACCAAAATATTTCCAGAGTTATTTATATACAGAATATTCAAAATTCTCAATGACCCTGCCTCAGGGTTTTGAATACAAGGCAACAACCAGAAACCTGCCGCTGGATTATGTCACCCCAGAAAAAATTGAGTTTGACACGCCTGATCAAAAAAATATGGTTCGCTTTACCTGGGAATTTCAAGACCTGCTCCCCATTAAAGATGAGCCCTACATGTATAACCGTGAGGATCATCTTTTCTCCATAAACATGCAGATGGTTAGCTATGTTGACCCCTATAACCATATCACCTTTATCAAAGAATGGGAAGATCTGGTCAAGGTTGTCATGGAAGAATATGACTCCTATTTCAGAGGGTCAGGTGCTCTCAAAGACATGCTTGCTGAAATTATTCCCCAGGATTCAAAACGTGGTCTCCAACCGCGAGACATTTTCCTTTTTGTCCGAGATGATCTAACCAGGTCAACAAATCAAGGTCTGTGGCAGCTGAAGCAAATGAATGAGGTCATTAAGCAACGTCAGGGGTCCCGGGTTGAAAAAAACCTGTTGTTGACAGCACTGTTGCGCCAGGCGGGGTTTGAAGCAGACCCGGTACTCATTGCACGTCGTAATTACGGAGAGGTGAGTCTGGTGAGTCCCAACTTGAATAATTTTAATCATGTCATTGTGCGACTCACCGTTAACGGTAAGCTCTCACTCATGGATGCCGGATTTCCGTATTCAACATATAATCTCATGCCTTCAGCCAATTACTCCGGGGCAGGGCTTGTCGTTGCCGAGGGTGATGCCATGTTCATGACTTTTCCCACCAAAACCCCTCCCAGCAAGACCGATGTCCTTACCAATTGTCGTCTTGATGAATCAGGCAATTTGACGGGAAATTTCCAAATAAAGTCCACAGGTTTTTACGCTTCGAAAATCAGGGCTGCCCATGCAGAGTATGCCAATGATAAAAAGTTTGCCTATGATCATCTTGTTGATCACATACCAGGCATCATTGTTGACAGTCTGGTACTCAATTTGAGTCTGGATGATCTGCGCGAGCCGGTCCTGGCAACCCTCCAATTTCAAATTCCCGAATACTTTATCCCGGGGACTGATATGATTTACCTGCCCACAACATTTTTCAATGGTTTTCGCACCAATAAGCTGGTGAGCGAAGAGCGAACCCATCCCATTGAATATGACGCTACCCTGAGAATACAGGAAATTGTCAATCTGGAATTACCAGAAGACTATGAAGTGCTGGAAGTTCCAGAGCCAGCCAGCATCACAGGCCCAGGTCTGGGTTTCCAGAAACAGGTAAAACCAACTGGGAATATGGTTCAATTTATCTGGAAACACCAATTGGTGGATATTTTCCAACCTGCGGAAAAATATAAACAACTCAGACATTTTTATACGGAGGCCGTTGCCGCTGATCAAGGTGTGCTTGTGCTAAAACGCCTGGCTTCCTAGCATGGCCTTTCAACTCCCCCTGGCAGGGCTGCTCTTCTCTTCCCTCCTCATGGCGGCTGGAGGAAGCATGGTTCTGGAATCACGGGAAACTCTGACCATAAAAGACATGACGCTTGCAGAACATACCGTTTATCAAAAAATATTTATCAATGATGAGAAAGGCAAAGACCTGGCAAATCTGAGTCTTTTTACAAATGATTATATTGAACTCAAATCTGTAAAAGCGACTGTATTTGATGAGAAAGGCAAACGAAAAGGCCGCTATAAAAAGAAACATTTCAATGCAAAAAAGTCCAGTATTTACGGGATCATTGGTCATGACAATATCGCCTACAAATTAAATCTTGCCAGTATAACCCAACTGCCTTTCACACTGGAGATTGAATATACTAAAATAATCAAGAGTCTCATGTACTGGCCAGACTGGAGCCCCCAGAAAGACATACCAGTTTTGCTGGCCAGCTATACCCTCTCCGTTCCGCCTGGATATGGTTTCAGCAGTTTCAGTCCGTCTAAAATTCCCCATGATAACCCCTCAGAAAACACCTATACCTGGAGCCAGTTCGCCATCCCCTCCCGGTCAGATGAAATTGCGACACCTCCAGAAGTACATGATCGGTACCGTGTGTTTTTTGCACCAGATACCTTTAAAATCGACCAGTATTCAGGCGGTATTTCAACCTGGGAAAGTATGGCGGCTTTTTATGATGGATTGGCTCATACACAGTATGATTTGAGTCCCGACATGGTCAGTGATTTATCATTGGATACCGCTGCAAGTAAGCGGGACAGCATTGCGCTTATCTATAATTATGTGCAGAATTCCACCCGTTATGTGGGCATGGAGTTAGGGGTCCATGGCTGGAAACCACATAGTGGTCAGTGGGTGTGCGAGAACAAGTATGGGGACTGCAAGGATTTAGCTACCTTTTTTATTTCCCTTTTGAGAATGCATCATATAGAAGCTTATCCTGTTCTCATTCTCACACGGGGGAAAGGCGTAACCTACCCTGAGTTTCCCAACAATCGTTTTAACCATGCTATTGCCTGTGTCCCCCTGGAACAGGATACGCTTTGGGTGGATTGCACAGATGATGATGGCCGTATCGATATTGTTTCAGAGTGGAATCAGGGCTGTCATGTCCTGGTTGTTGGCGGGGATGGTCCCGTTCTTACTCAAACACCTGTTCAGGACCCCGAAAGTAATACCTGGGGATTCGAAGGTGAGCTTAAATTGAACTCCAACGGGTCCGCCAGAATTCAGGGTCATCTCAAATATGGCGGGAATGCCAGCAAGCAGAAGAGAAGTCAATTTCAAAACCTGGTCCCCCGGGAACAACGAGAGGCAATCCTTTCTCTTTTTGGTGAATCTGCTCCTGGAATGGGTCTGGATACCTTCATCGTGGAAAATTTCGATGACAAATATGCACCTCTCGTTATTTTTGTGGAAGGCAGTATCCCGCATTTTGCCACTCAGACTGGACGTCGGTTCTTTGTCTATCCAGCACTTCCCAGCAAAGCAGGCTGGTATGGTGAACACCCCTCCCGACGTACTGAACCGTTTTTCGCGGGTATTCCTTCTCTTTCCTCCTCGGAAATTGATATTCATATCTCCGACAATTGGGAGCTCGAATCTATACCTCCTGATGTAGATGTGAAAAATTCATTTGGGGAAATTCAACAACACATCACCGTCCAAGGCAATGATATCCACTATAGCTGGCGCAGGACCAAAGTGCAGGTTGTAATTAAGATTGAGGATTATAAGGAGTATTACGACTTTCGGTTGAAAGCCAAACAAGCTCAGGCATCACCGGTGGTTTTCAGACAACTTTAGGCCGGATATTGATGAGCCCCAACCGAAATTGGGGCTCATCATTTTGCGGATTTACGTTTTCTTATTTAAGCAACAACATCCTTTTAACTTCCTTAAAGGACCCAGCTTCAAGGCTATAGAAATAAGTGCCACTACTTAGCTCGCTGCCATCCAAATACAGATCATGTCTACCGGCAGAAAAGCGTCCGTCAGCCAGTTTTTTGACTTCACGCCCACTGATATCATAAAGAATCAGACTAACCCTGCTATCTTCAGGAAGTCCAAAGGAAATAGCTGTCCTGGGATTGAAGGGATTAGGATAATTGTCTGCCATGTAAATCTTTTCAGGAAGAAGAGGAGCTGTAACAGCAGCCTGATTTCGCCGAGCAAGGAATGTGGGATCCAATATCCCATCATTTTCACCAAAAATATACTCTGATCGAAAATAATTGGTAAGGCTACTATTTGCACAGCCAGTATTATTTAGCGGGAATGAATCTTCGTACTCAAAAAGTCCAGCAGAATTTAGTATCATAGATGCTGTTCCTCCCATGAGAGAAAATCCATCATCAAAAAGTATGGAAGATTCAAGGCTAAATTGTGCATCCATGTGGAGACCATAGTCTAATAGGCTATACTCTGTAAGCGTGCCATCGACCCGGCGGATATATACATCCTGACCAGAGTACTTATTTATTTTAAAATAGGCTAGATTGTCAGGATTGCGGTCATAGGTAATATATATTCCTGTCGCTTCATCACTATAATCATAATACTCAATTCCACCCTGGGTATGATAGGGTGTCAATCCTTCTATATCTAACGCATATGCCGATGCGCCATCCGCATAAATTCTGAAGGAAACGTCAAGGATGCCACCCGGGGTTGCTTCTTCTGAGCTACCCTCCAGATAGAACTCATCTCTGTCGCCGCTCTGTTCATCTACCCAAATGGTGTCGCAAATTTCTAGGGTGGAGATAGTTAGCACACTATCAAAATTTTCATAGGACATGCTGTATTCAGTTTCTCCTGGTGTTGGTGGAGGAATTACTTCAACGTCAAAGGAGTAACTATTATTTGTGAGATCATATTCTCCAGGGTTGGCATCAGAAATATCTACAGTAAAGGACACGGAAGCGGGCTCGTCATAACTTAGACCGGTAAATACAACCGTCGAAAGCATTCCGGCAGAGACAAATACATCTGATATTGTCATGTTCACACCATCTGCAGAAAGAGTCACATTTGCTACTGCGTCATTATCTCCCAGGAGTTCCTGGATGTTCGCATGAATACTGAAAGACTGATCCACAAAAGCAACCATGGGGCCAACATCCTCGACAATCAGATCTGGTCGCAGGGTAACCTCTACACGTGTTTTTAGTTTCACTTTATGTCGTCCAGGTCGGAATTGGGTATCGATCTTGAGTCTGGCATGCAAAGGAGCCTCGGACAGGGAGAATACAATCTGACCATTGACCAACTCTACATTCCGCTCATCGATGAGGTGACCGTGACCTTGGCCCCCCCGATCTATTTTAACTTTTAATTTTTCCAACTCTTCAGGAACAGGAAAATTTTCAGGATCACTACTTGAGATTGTAATCGTTAATTCAGTGTCCTCGGGTCCCATAAGGGCACTAACCTCCATGGTATATTCATCGTCATCATGTCCATGACCTCTACCTCCCATGACATCAGCAGGTGCTGCAATAAACAGCAGCAGCAGTACTAAGGTCAATGGAAGTTTACTTTGGGCGTTTTTGTTTTGCATAAATTGGTGCCTCCTTAAAGTGATTCCCCGGGGTACTGGCAGTCTTCTATTCGGAGCGGAAGTGATTCCCACGGATATGGGAGGAGTTCAGATAGAATATCAGAATAGACTAAGATAATTTAAGGTAATAGGCAGGTCAACGGATTAAGCGGAGGGAAAAAAGAGCATCGTTCCTTTACCTTTTAAACAACGCTAAGCTAGTATTTCAATAGGAACTACTTTAGTTTGAGAGCCTTATGAGCTTTTGGACCAGCATATTAGCCACACTTGTTTTACTCATCCTCATCACCCGATTTTTTACCATGAAAATGTATGCTCTCAAGCCCAATAAGCATGGTGATACCCCTGAAAAACTTGGCGTTACATTTGAGGAAGTCTATTTCCCCACTGAGAACGATAAATCCCTCTATGGATGGTGGATACCTGCTGCCAGCGACTCAAAACAGGCACCAACGCTTATCCTGGTACATGGCTGGAGTCGGAACCTGGGTCGTATGCTCCGATATATCCAACACCTACATCCTCTAAATTATAATCTTCTGGCTTTTGACGCGAGGCACCACGGTTCCAGCGACAGTGATGGTCATGCCTCCATGTACAAATTCGGGAGAGATGTCAAAGCGGCGGTACAATACACGCTCTCACGTGACATTGATACTGACAGCATTGGTGTTATCGGTCTATCAATTGGAGGTGCCGGTTCAACCTATGCCGCCGCCATAGAGCCCGCCGCCAAAGCTGTGGTAACAGTAGGAGCACCCGCACACCCCGTGGATGTCATGCAGTATGAATTTAAAAAGCACCATTTACCCGCTTTCATCAGATGGCTCATTTTAAAACAGATCGAAATAAAAATCGGTGTCAAATATGAAGCATTCGCTCCTGTAAATAATATTGCCAAAGCAGACGCTTCATTTCTGATCATCCATGGTGAGGATGATGTTGTGGTCCTGCCCTCTCAAGGAGAGAAAATGAATGCGGCAGCAAGGCCAGGGCAATGTGAATACTGGCCCATTTCAGGACGTGGGCATTCTGACTGTCACCATGAATCGGGTTTTTGGGAGCGCATCGACATTTTTTTTCAGACTAAATTTCAGAAAGGATAGGAAGATCATGAATTTCAAATCACGGCTAATGGCCACCTCAGTTTTATTAATTTTATCAGTTTTGCTTAGTCATTGTATTGCACCTCATAACCCGCTTGATGGCATTGATATTCCTGAGCCTGCGAATGCCGATGAGGGCTATTATTTTTTCCGGGCGGCCAGAGTCATTCGCTTCAAACAGAAAGATGAACTCTCCCAGGCCAGGTTGGATCTGGAACGGGTTATCACAGGGGATCAATACATCCTTTATCCAGAGGCTTATCCCTTTCTGGTAGAGGTTTACAATCAGCTTGAGATCAGTGATAGTTCAAGCTGGATATATCCCGAGGCCTTTGCAAAAATGGAAGCAAATCCAAAGCTTGCTGCCAAGTATACCGAGCGTTTCGAAGCCTGGCAAAAAGTCTACCCAGAATTTCCTCCAGAATTCCTGGAAAAAGATTACAAGCTCATGGATTCAGGACCAGAACCTGTGGGTGGTTTCCAACGGTTTTATCAAATCCTGGAGTACCCCGAAATGGCCCAGGAAATGAATCGAACAGGAATAAGTTGGTATGCAATTATCATTGAAGCTGATGGAACGCTTAGTGATGTTCAATTATTAAAATCCAGTTATCCTGACCTAGACGAAGCAGCCTTAAAAGCAATCAATGGCATTGACTGGGTTGCTGCCAAATACCATGAGCGGCCCGTCACCTTTCAAATCATTTTTCCAGTACGTTTTAGATTATAGATTTTTCCACCCACCAATTAAAGGGAATGAATTATGAAGTATCCACCAGAACCGTTTAGAATTAAAACTGTTGAGGCCATTGCCCGGACCACGGATTGGGAGCGGCTGGCAGTGATACAGGATGCTGGATATAATGTCTTCAATATTCCTGCAGAAAAAATCTACATCGATTTGTTAACGGATAGTGGCACCAGCGCCATGAGTGACAATCAGTGGGCTGGTATGATGAAGGGTGACGAATCCTATGCCGGTAGTAAAAATTACTTCCACTTTGAGGCAATGATCAACAAGATCTTTGGTTTCAAACATGTCATTCCAACCCATCAAGGACGTGTGGCTGAGAATCTGCTCTTCTCCACAATCCTTAAGGATCGTGAGGGTCTGGTTATCCCCAACAACAACCATTTTGACACGACTCGGGCCAATGTGGAGTACAATGGTGGGAAGGCTACTGACCTGGTCATTGATATTGCCAAAGACACCCAGATCATTGATGATTTCAAGGGCAATATTGATCTAGATAAACTAGCCAAACTCATTGACGAAGTCGGTCCTGAGAGAATTCCCATTGGCATGCTCACTATTACCAATAATTCTGGCGGTGGCCAACCCGTCTCCATGGCAAATATCCGGGGGACCTCTGAACTACTCCATAAGCATAATATTCCCTTTTATATCGATGCCTGTAGGTTTGCGGAGAATGCTTATTTCATTAAGACCAGAGAAGCTGGTTATGAGAATAAGAGCATCCTGGAAATTGCCAATGAGATGTTCTCCTATGCCGATGGTTGTACCATGAGTGCCAAGAAAGATGCCCTGGTTAATATGGGTGGTTTCTTTGCTACCAATGACGATGATCTTGCTCAGCAAATCACCAATCGTCTGATCCTGATTGAAGGATTCCCAACCTATGGAGGTCTGGCGGGTCGTGATCTGGAAGCCATTGCCAGAGGACTGGAAGAAGTCCTCCAGGAGGATTATCTGGCCTATAGAATTTCACAGGTGGAAGAACTGGGTGATAGACTCATTGAAGCCGGTGTACCCATCTTACGCCCCACTGGGGGCCATGCTATCTATCTTGATGCGAAGAACTTTTTACCTCATATCCCCCAATCTCAGTTCCCTGGTATTGCTCTCACTGTTTCCCTTTATACCCACGCTGGTATTCGAGCTGTGGAAATCGGTAGTCTCATGTTTGCCCATGATGACCCTGAATCAGGTGAGACTCTTTATCCCGATCTGGAGTTGGTGCGCCTGGCGATCCCGCGTCGGGTATACACCAATAGTCAGATGCAATATGTGGCGGAAAATATTATCGAATTGTATGAGGATAGGAAAAATATCAAGGGCTATGAGATTGAATATCAGGCCCAGGTGTTGCGTCATTTCACGGCACGTCTAAAACCACTGGGATAATCGCATATATAAAAACCCCTCACGTCCTTCGAGAGCACTTCGACAAGCTCAGTGTGACACCTCAGGAAGACATGAGGGGTTTTTATTTTTTGGGAGCCACTGTATTCGTCATCCCGAGCGGAGTCGAGGGACACAAAAACTTTTTTTATTTAAGTAGCAACAGCTTCCTGGTCTGAAGTTGGCTGCCTGCCTGGACAGTAAGTAGATAGAGACCAGCACTCACAGGCCTCCCTGACTGATTCACACCAGCCCAAACCATTTCATAGTACCCAGAATCCTGGGACTGATGATTCCATGACTGAACCTCTCGGCCATTCACATCAAATATTTTAATCTCAACATCTGAATGATCAGCCAGCTCGTATGAGATAGTGGTAGCGGGATTGAACGGGTTGGGATAGTTCTTATGAAGGGCAAACTTTCCTATCCGAAATTCAATATCTTCCAGAACAATGGAATTTGGTATATAGGCTGTTGTATAAGGAATATCAGTGAGCCGATAGTCATATTTTACGCCGGGTTTGGCGGTTTTGTCATAATAGATGTAATCCGTTCTGGAGCTGGTACTGCCCTGTCCCTGAAGACCTGGATCCTTGGTATGATCGGCGATGAATTTCCAGTCATCACTACCATTTTTGCGACGCTCAATTTTGAATCCCAAATTCTCAGTTTCACTTTCAGTAGCCCACTTCAGGACCATTTGTCCCTTGACAGTGGAAGCGTTGAAAAAAGCAAGCTCAACCGGCAGGCTGGTGTCAATAAGATCGCTTGTGGTAACTGCTGCCTTATTGGAGACGATGGCCCGCATGCGCCAGTCGCGATCTGTTAAGGCAGCCCAGCCGCCACCAAGGTCATTGGAGGAATTATTGCTAATGCTACTGGTGCTTTTCCGCAAACTGAATATACCCCCAGATGTATTGTTCAGAACAAGATGAAATGTCTCAGAGGCTAAAATGTCAACTCCGATATCCGTCAATGAAACATAATTCCAGGTATTTTTTGCCATATCAGCACAATTCATCGTCACCGTTGATCCCACTTTTGTACTTGGCACCCCACTGACATTCGTCCAGATCTCGAAAGAGACGGAGCCAGAAGCCGGGATTGTCTGATTAGGCATGAAATAAGCTCCCGTTATCTCCCCTGCATTTGTTGCAGTAAATTTCACCCCCTCCTTCACCGTGTTATCAATTAAATGAAGATCCGAAGTACCCCAAGCATCATGGGCATAAGTCTCATGATACAGTGTGGTGCCACCAATTGTATCTGCAAGCGCTTCAAATATATTTATCTTCCCATACCCCCATTTGTTATTGGGAACTGATCCTGTATAAGAATCACTGTCTGCATTATCCCGCAGGAGAGCTTTCACCTCAGATGCTGAGAGTGAGGTGTCGTAATCCAAAAGCAAAGCGACTGCTCCACTTACACTGCCTGCGGCAACACTAGTGCCCTGTTCCAGATGATATTTATCTGCTTCGATTTCGTAGGTCGAGCTCGGGGTATAATCAGTGGATGTCGTGGTAATGACCCCCTGTCCAGGAGTCATAATATCAGGTTTTTGGACCCCGCCTTCCCGGTTGGGACCATAACTGCTAAAATAGGAATGATCATCAGATTCATCAGGACTTCCAAAATTTACATAGCCTCCAGTAGACTTCCAGCGCCATCTTGCTGTGTAAGCGCCGATGGTAATAGCTGAACTGGCGGTGCCTGGAGACGTGATAGTAGAATTATGATCTCCGCCTGTGATGGTGGCGCTCATTGAACTGTAGTACAACCATGCATGATAAGTCATTGTGGAGGAAGAGTTATTGGTTAGTTGTAATGTCCAGGTACCAGCAGCCACGTGTGTTGTGGTATAGTCAGCAACGGCAAGCTCTGTCATCCTGTCTCCATTGGTATGATCAGAATCAATGATATTATTCATATCTACTATACCGTCTGTTCCAATGTATACATATCCTCCTGGATCCTGACCAGCCGTCCGCGTTTGAGTAGAGCTATTTGGAGAGACTAATGTTACGGTAACGTCATCACCATTATTCCACCATAGTTCTAACCAGAATGAATCACCACTCGTTCCTGTGTTGGATGGGACACTAATGGTAATATTCCCAGTTGCAGATGCTGCAACATCGCCGGTTACATGAATATCCTCGTTCCCAGCATTTCCCGCAGCGGCCACTGCGACGCGTCCGTCTCCTGAAGAAGTAAAAGTGTTGACGGCAGCATCGAGAGTACTGGTACCATCATGGGCATTACTCTGGCTACCCAGGCTGAGATTAACCACCACCGGTTTCCCCTCTGTAGAAGAAATTTTTTGGGCATAGGTCAGAGCATTCTTGATATCAGCATCGTCAAAACTGCCATTACCAGCTTTGACCACTACAATATCCGCTTTAGGTGCCATCCCCATGTATTTCTTAGTAGAAAGTGAAGCCCCATTTCCTGCAGCAGCTCCAGCTATTTCGGTTCCATGGCCATTGCTATCAGTTTGAAGTACAACTCCGGCTGGGGTTCCGTCAATTTCATCTTCAATTTGGGTTTTGGTATACTCAATACCATAATTGAGCCCGGCAAAGTTAGTTCCATCGCGATCTTCTGGCGTACTTGAACCAGTTGTTCCTTTTTGATCCCAAATGTATAGGATGCGACTGGTGGTTGGGGTATCAGGATCACGAAAATCAAGATGGGTAAAGTCAATCCCCGTATCTACCACCAAAATGATGACACCTGTCCCGTCATAGGCCGTACTATTTATATAACCATCCTGGACCAGATCAGCCCCAGAGAGACTTACTGCCAGATCATTTAGGGGATAGAGGACATCACCCTGGAAGACGCTGGTGACTGCGCCTAATTCAGACAATTGAAGCAATTGCTCGCGAGTTACTCTGGCCGTGGAAAAACCAGGATAGTCTGAGTTGGTTTTTATACCTGCTGCTTTAACCGCTTCAATATCGGTGCTTCGAATAGTAACAGGATATAAGACTTCCTGCGTTGGACCTTTTACTGTCCGGATTCTTGAAAGCGGAGTGTCCATTATATGTATATCTTTTGAGCTTTTCTCTACAAAAACGCTCCGTAGATCGGCTGAGAGTTTCGCCATAGAAGCTTCAGATATACTCTTTGAAAAAAGAATTCCAGGAATAATAAGAAGTAACAATGATTTAATTATTATGTTCTTCATGGAGTGTCTCCGCCCTTCAGGGGTTTTATTTTTGGTAAAAATTGATCTTAGCATCTTTTCTTTAATTTATGTCAAAGGTCATGCCAGTCATAATTTTCATCATTAAATGCCTATTTTTACTGCCTCTACCGACACTTTCAATTTAGGTGTGACAGCTCAAATTGTTAAGTAAATATTGCTTATTACTCAGTATTGTCGGATTATGGTGACAAGGTATTGCTTCTTCAGTAAGACTCCTGAATCGTGGAATAATGACCAGGACCAAAATTGTTAGTGATTTTCGAATTTCCACAGAAACAAAAAAGTGTTGTTCATAAGCCGTCTTCTTCTTGTAGTTTTAGCGCATGTTTGTCAAACGCCTCACTTCGCTACTTTTTGTTGTCTCCGCGCTCTGCGCATCAGAAACACCATATTGGATATTTCTTGAGTTCGAGGCCAGCTCATCAGAAGTAAAGCTGACTGCCTGTGCAGAGCAACGCCTGGTGTTGCGTGGATCAGAAACACCCTCTGGTAAATATGAAGTCTCAGAATCTCACCTAGACCAATTACGATCTGCAGGCTATCGAATCAGACATGCCTCCCGGTTTCTCAATGCCGTGAGTGTCATCATCGACAACCCTGATCAATTGTCAGAGTTAGAGAGGTTATCCTTTGTCCGCTCCATCACGCCTGTGGCTCAGCACCCAAGGGATGGACTCGAACCCATTTCAACTGGGAATCAACTTGTGCGAGGTTCAACTCTGGCCTATGGTGCCTCTTCTAGCCAAAACGAGATGTTGAATATCCCTCAAATCCACGATCTCGGCTATGATGGGACTGGCATTCTGGTGGGCGTGTTTGATACAGGGTTCCTCACTGAGCACCCTGCTTTTGACAATCTTGATATTCTGGCGCAATATGATTTCATTGATCAGGAAGTGGATGCCTCAGGTCCAGGACATGAACACGGTATCAATGTTCTCAGCGCCATCGCTGGCTATTATCCTGGCGAATTGATCGGTCCTGCCTATAAAGCCACCTATCTGCTGGCTCGTACCGAAGATTTCTACAGCGAATCGCGGGCAGAGGAGGACAATTGGGTAGCGGCCCTTGAGTGGGCAGACTCACTGGGTGTTGATATCATTTCTACCTCTCTTAACTATTTTGATCAATTTGACAACCCTGATGAAAACTATCCCGCTTCAGCGTTGGATGGTCAGACCACTATCAGTTCGCGTGCAACCAATATTGCAGCAGAACGGGGTATTCTGGTGGTGAACTCAGCCGGGAATGAAGGTTCTTCAGCCAGCAGCATCTGGCCCCCTTCTGACAGCCCCCATGTCTTGTCTGTTGGATCAGTTAATTCACAACAAGAAATCTCATACTTTTCTGGACGGGGACCCACCTATGATGGACGTATCAAGCCTGATGTGGTAGCTCAAGGTAGTCTGGTCTATATGGCATCTGGTTCAAATGGTTATATCCGGGGAAATGGAACATCCTTTTCAGCACCACAAATTGCAGGTCTGGCGGCCATGTTGCTCCAGGCCCATCCCAATCTCACACCAGATTCAGTCATTTCCATTTTTCAGAATCAGGGGGACAACGCCTCAACTCCCAACAATTCATATGGCTGGGGTATCCCGGATGTAACAAACCGATTCACTAAATTGAAAACTGGCAACTCAAAAAATTGCCTGATCTACCCAAATCCAGGTGGACATGGTGAGATTCGAATGGTACTCTCTGATCCTATCTCAAACCTTCCTGAGATGGCCAGGCTCTATGATATTCAAGGCCGGGAAATCGCCCAGGTTCCTTTGACTCAGGAGTCTGGAAGCATCGCAAAAATTAACATCCCATCCAATCTGTACCTGGCGAATCAGTTGTTAATCATCGCAGTGGAAACGAACACAAAAATGTACTCAGGTAAACTCATTCATCTCAAGTAATTTCTACTAAAATTCAGTCCAAATAATACTGATTTCTCCCACAGCTAAACTGTTAATAATACAATTTGTTATATACCTGTAATAAATTGTGATTCAAAAAGCTTGATTTAGCTTCCTCTGCCGTCTATGTTCATGGGTAAGTCTCAATGCAGACGAACATATGGATGTGGCGTCTATAAGTTTGGAGTAACACATGAGAACCACTCACATCCTCTTGAGCATTCCCCTATTTTTCACGCTTTGTTTTGCCAGTATTTCTTCACAACCACTTGGTGCCCTGGATGATCAGGGACGACCACTCTGGGAAGAGAAACAGGTCATGGTTAAGCTAACAAAAAATATTTCCGGGCTTGACCATGGTCGCTCAATGTCCCGTACCGGGATGAGGCCGTTGGATAATCTTTTTGAAATCCATTCAGTCCAAAACATTAAACAACAGTTTGCTCAAAACCCCAAACTCATGCGATCGGACCTTCCAGACCTGACCAGAATTTACCTCCTTGAAACCAGTGACGAAACCAATCTTAACCAGCTGATTGCCGACCTGAAAAAAACCCCTGGAGTGGAATACGCTGAAGGAGTTGCACGATATTATTTTGAAGCTATACCCAATGATACGCTTTACTCACATCTGGCACACCTGCCCCAAATTGGAGCCGAAGAAGCCTGGGATATCCACAAGGGCGAAGACGGGACAACTGAAGTGGTTATTGGAATTGTAGATAGTGGTATGGATTGGGATCACGTCGATCTTGTTGACAATGTCTATAACAACCTGGGTGAAGATGCAGATGGGGATGGCCACACCATCGAGTTTATCGAGGGTGAGTGGGTATTCGATCCAGGTGATGAAAATGGTATCGATGATGATTCAAACGGTTATGTCGACGATTTTATTGGCTGGAATATCTATGCTGATAGTGAGGGGAATGAAAATAATGATCCGGCAGATGCACTTGGTAACTATCACGGAACCCACGTTGCAGGACTCGCTGCTGGTGTCACCAATAACGGATCAGGCATAGCATCCATCGCCTGGAATGTCAAAATAATGGCAACCAGCCATGGCTTTGAAAATGATGGAGGGCATGTCTATAACGCTTTTCAGGGAATTATTTATCATGCTGAGAATGGGGTAGATATCATCAATAATAGCTGGGGAGGGAATTCCTATACAGTAGCTGGGCAAGAAGTTATCGAGTATGCCCTTGGTTTAGGATCAATTATCATCGCCTCAGCCGGAAATAGCGGTGGGAATTACCCCCACTACCCCAGCGATTATCCCGGTGTGGTGAGTGTCGCTGCAGTCGATGATTTTGACTACAAAACCAGCTATTCCAATTTTGGTGCTGGAGTGGATATTAGTTCTCCCGGAGGTTCTTTTGGTGGGCTGCTCAGCACCTATCCTGGAGATGATAGCTATACTCATTTATCAGGGACATCCATGGCTGGTCCACTGGCTGCAGGTGCCCTGGCTTTATTAAAATCCTACCAACCTGGATGGTCAAATGCTGAGTTATTGTATCAGTATCTTGCCAGTGCAGATGGAATTGACGATTTGAACCCCTCCTATGCTAATTTCATGGGTCATGGTCGAGTCAATGCCTACAGAGCATTAAGTGATGTTAACCCTTCCCTCCCCAATGAAATGCGTCTGGCGCTACATGAAGTATATTCTACTAATCCAACATTCTTAGATGAAGAAATTCTTCCTGGTGATACGACGACCCTGAGTTTCAACATACGCAACTATGCCATCTTTGCAGATGATCCTGCGGCGAGCATAGCTCTGATTTCAACAGACCCGACCATTCAGATATCTCCCTCCTTTATCACAGCAGAATTGGTTGCTGATGCACATACACTGGTTGACGGATTTCAGGTTGTCATCGGAGCAGAAACCTCTTCTCAGATAGCTGAACTTACACTCCTGATTAATCCCTCACAGGGCAGCATCTCTACCGGTGCATCTTTGCCCTTTTCCATTACCATTAATAGTATCCAGGTTGTTGAAGAAAGTGTCAGCGCTGAACTTGAATTTGGACAGGATGGTGCAGGCTACCTAACAGTTACCAATGGTGGCTTGGAAGATATTGACTTTACGGTCAAAGCACTCGATCCATTCTCCCGTCCCTCAGCATGGCACCCTACCGACTACAATGCCTATGATGGAGAATCCTGGTACTGTGGTGATGACTACATGCATATGTATGGAAATTATGATTGCCAGATTTTTGAAATACCTGTGTTTGATTTAAGGGAATCAACCAATCCAACATTTTCATTTATGGCAAATTGGGATATCGAAGAACCCTCACAAAGCCCACCATGGGACGGATGGGACGCTGCCAATGTGTGGGTTTCCACAGACGGTGGTCTCAATTATGAACCGATCTATCCAGATTTTCCAGCCTACAATTGCGAAAGTGTTTACAGTTTTGAGCTGTGGTTTGATGTTGACTCAATTCCTGGTTGGGCTGGCAATAATGGCGGTTATGAGCCTGTCCAGTTCGATCTATCTGAATATCGGTCTGAATTTACCACATTGAGGATTATGCTTTCTTCTGATCCAAATCAAGGAGCAACTGGATTCTTCATGGATGACTTAAATGTATCGGACGACCATGGTACAATCTGGGAAAATAATGGTCGTGAAGACTTCAGGATTCGTCATAATGCCATAAACTATTATGAAACATTCTCCACCTGGTTTGACTTTGACGATGACGAATTGACCATTGCAGCCGGCCAATCGATTGAGGTACCGTACACCATGGAAACTTCAGGTCTCACACTGGGAGGATACTCTGCGGATCTCGTGTTTACGACTGCTGACCTCATTCCAATTGCCACGCTTAAAAGCGAGTTGCTGGTCACACCCCCCACCTACGATCTTGGGATCAGAAATTATACCATCTCTGGTGATTCATTTTATGGTTCATATCGAGTGGCCAGCCATGATACCTTATCCATCATTCTAGACAATTATGGAAGTGAAGATGCCTGGGACTTTTTAATTCAAGCAGTATTGACCTTTGAGGAGGAAGCAGTTTGGTCTGACTCAATTGCGGTTGCTGTTTTAGCGAGTGGTAATTTCCGGGAATTCACCTTCGATCCATACTTTGTTAACGTCGAGGGTGATCTGGTTTTAAGTATAGACGTTATTAATTTTGAGGAAGATGTGAATGCCTTCAACAACAGTATTCATGAAAATTTTGATGTTGAAACGGTTGTTGATCGATTCTGGCATTACTATCGGCCGAACTTATGGGATTATGATAGTTGGGATTTCTCTGAGTCGTCAGGATATCAAGATGGTCAATCCATGCACTGTAGTGGCGGCGTGACTCCTTATCTTCCCAACATGGATAATTCTCTCACTTACCTTCCTGGCATCGAAGTAGGAATAATGGAAAGTCTGGCAATAAAGTACAGAACCCTTTATCAATTGGAGGATGGTGTAGACGTGGGAACCTTTGAGGTGAGCACTGATCAAGAAAATTGGACCACGTTGAATTCCCACACAGGAACAGCTATCAGCTGGAGTCGTCATGAGATTGACCTTACTGAATATTGTGGCGGTGAAACGGAGAAACTGTGGTTTAGATTTCATTTTGTGTCTGATGCGGAAAATGAAATGATGGGATTTTTCGTTGACCATATAGAGTTCCTGGTCCCAGGTGTGGTATCAATAGATGAGAAAGCAGCTCTACCTATTGAATTCACAGTAGCCCAGAATTTTCCCAACCCCTTCAATCCAAGCACATCAATCCGTTTTGCCCTACCTGAAATGGCTACGACGCATTTGAAAATCTTTGACATCACGGGTCGTCTGGTAAAATCACTGGAAATGGCCAATGTTCCTGCTGGCTGGAACGAAGTCGTCTGGAATGGGCTTAATAATGGTGGAGAACAAACTCCTGCTGGCGTTTATGTCGCTCGCCTGGAAGCCGTATCTCATAGTCAGTCTATCAAGATGGTGTTACTCAAGTAACTCTATTCCTACGATTGATCATTAAAAAAACGGGCTCCATTATAGGAGCCCGTTTTTTTTATCTAATTGCTTTGATTAATTGGCTGAGTTTACGTTGCCTTCAAGATTATTGCCACTTAAAACTTCCACGCGGATTGCTTTTTTCCAGACTTCTTCAAAGGCTTCCACCAGAACCTGACAAAAGCCCTCATCCTCCACATAGAGCATAAAGAAATTAGCTGCGTTGATTGAGTTGGATGGTAGACCAGCCAGAACTCGCTTGCCATCGAAAATAAACAGTTTTATGGGTAGACTGTCTGTGACGCGCATCAGGTCATTTTCGCTGAGTTTTTCCCATTCCTGATTGATGCCTCCAAGGTGTTCTAGACTGAATATAGATCGAAGCGTTACCCCTCGATCAAGGGCTGCCTGTTGGGCTTCGAATTGGACTTTCCGGGTAGCTTTGGTGGTTGCAGCAATGGGAGGTCGCACATATGCAAGAACTTCCTCCTGGACCTCATTCATCAACTGTAAATATCTGTTATGGATGTTGGCTGCATTCCTGATAATCTCCACAGAATTCAGCGATGGACCTGCCCCGCCGGCTATAAATTTATCCTCAAGTCTATCAAAAATTCCATTGGCTTTTTCAACGCGATTTAAATGCTCTGAATCCCACTCCCTCTGCAGGGTTGCTTTAACATCTTTAGGATTCAGGGCGGTGAAGAACCGGTTACGCCCCTCCATCCTTTCATTACACAGACCGTGTACAACCATGCGACTTAGAATTGAATAAATTTTTGATCTTTGAACGCCTGTAAGGCGATGCATTTCATTGGCCGTTACCTCACCGTATTCCAGCATAACTAAATAGAGCTTTGCTTCTCTCTCAGAGATACCCAGATCAGTCAATTCCCGCAAATTAGTCTCGCTTGTTGCCACAATTACATCCCTTACTTTTGCTGATCACAATTTCGGCTATAGAATAATTAATTCTCAGGAGTATTCAATGACGGAGATGGAGTTTGAGATTTGTGAGTATTTAACAACCCGCTTGAGAAACGGGTGCGTAGCTAGAATCTGGGATTGAAATTTAGCTATTGGGACTTAATTGATGTTCCATGGCGATAGAATTAATTTCGGCACCCTTAAAATGTTCAATAGGCACAGCCCGTTCCCAGACCTCTTCAAAACTTTCTACCAGTACTTTGGTAAAACCTGGATCATCGATATAGAGCATGAAAAAACTGGAATTATTATTCTCCGCTGCAGTAGGTAGACCGATATACGATATCCGTCGATCAAAGAGAAACATTTTTACTGGAAGACTCTCTACCACTCTCATTTTATCGTTTTCACCGAGAGTTTCCCATTCGAATTTGAGGCCAGTTAAATGCTTTAAGCTGAAAATACCGCGCTGCACGACCCCCCGCGAAAGGGCTTTGATTTGAACTTCTTTTTGAAGGTCATGTGAGCGTTTGGTTGTGGCCGCAATGGGTGGTCTCATATACCCGAGAATTTCGGATTTACTCTCATTGACCAGCTGTAAATACCTGTTGTGAATATTGGCGGCGTTTCTGATTAACTCAACTGCATTCAGGGCTGGCCCAACGGCTGTTGAATTAAAGGTTTCTGATAATTTTTCGAATAGGGAGTCTGCTTTTTCAAGCTTTACTGAATGTGCCGCGTCCCATTCACGGATGAGGGTGTCTTTTACAGTTTTGGGACTCAGCGCAGTAAAAAACCTGTTACGCCCTTCAATGCGTTCAGTACACAGGCCGTGAACCACCATTCTGCTGAGTATGGAATACATTTTGGATCTCTGAACACCTGTGAGGCGATGTAAATCGTTGGCATTGACTTCGCTATATTCAAGCATGACGATATAGAGCTTGGCTTCCCGTTCCGAGATTCCCAAGTCCATGATGTCTCTGATATCAATCTGGGTCATGCTTACTTTCCTGATGGGTTTTGTTAAAATGAGGGGGGCAACTAAGCCCCCCTCAAACGGTCTTATCTCAACACTGGAGGAAGATGTGGCGTCTTATTAATTCCAGGCGAGGACCTTCACATTTTGAGACTTAACGGAGGTAAGTCATTTTCCTTGTTTCAGAGAAGTTACCAGCCTGCATGCGATAGATATACATACCGGTGGAAACTGATTCGCCCTGAGTATTCAATCCATTCCAGACCACCTGATGGTACCCGGCAGACATGGATGATTCAACGAGACGTACGATTTGACGACCACTCAAGTCATAAACCGTCAGTGTCATTTCTGAGGCTTCTGGCAGACTGAAGTTAATCTGTGTACTTGGGTTGAAAGGATTGGGATAGTTTTGATCCATGGCGAATGATTCTGGAAGTGCTGCATTGTCAATGTTCACAATGGTTGCCATGACAGCATCACTTGCATCTCCAAGATTCTCATGGATATCAAGACCGGCTACTGAGTAGTAGTAGGTTCCTGGTACAGAATGATCAATACTGGCATCAACATATTCAGTTGAAGCACTCTGGCCAATTTCTACACCATCTGTCATTTCGCTATTGGTTCCGCGATAAATGACATAATAGCCAAGATCATTGATATTTACAGGATCCCAGCTGATAACCACATCATTACCCACAATTGCCTGGGCCACACCATTTGGTACTGGAGGTGCAATATCGTCTGTGGAGTAACCAGAAGCTACTTCACTGATAAAGACATCTTCGCCAAGGGCAGCAATGACACGATAATCCTGTGAGTTAGTTGCACCATCATCGGTTGAGTTATGAAGTGTGTTAATCAGTACATTATACTCGTTTGAACCATAAGCCGCAGTGTTACCAACAGCTACCCACTCTTCACCAATCAAGGTTTCAACAGTGTAGAGTTCATTGGTCATGTCACCCAGAATATCAAAACCAGAGGCTGCAAAGTTTACGACAACTTTGCCACCCTGATCTTCAGGAACGTCTGATACGGCGATGATAGCAGGTTCGTCCATGAGACGACGTACTTCATAAGGCATTGAAACTGTTTCAATGGATTCGTCAGCGCCATAGAGGGAGACAACACGATATTTATAGTAGCCACCTTCAGTGATGTCATGATCATAATCATCATCAGCATAGTTGTTAGCCAGTTCTGTCCACTCACCCCAGGTACCACCATAAGGCATATAACTCACATCCAGGCGATATGTGTAGGCGTGTGGCATCACATTTTCCCACTCGAGCTCAAGTGTGGCTGGAATGACATGATTGTCATTATCGTAACCGATCTCAAGATGTACTGGAGGAGCAACATCAGGGAGAACAACCCAGTGATAACGGGCTTCCCAGAAATCATTCTGCCAGTTCAAAAATAGTTTTTTACCTGTTGTATCTGCAGCTAAAACCTGAACCAGGTTAAAAGGTCCGGTTCCTGGCTCTGGAGCTTCAAGACCCAGTGCTTCCATTGCATAACCAACACTTTTTGCGCCACCTTCTGCGTGCCACATCCAGGCATGCATGGGACCACCCCAAGGACCACCGGCTTCCTGGAAAAGACCAAAGGCAGTACCATCGTTGGCAACAGATCTTGCACCGGCGCCTCCAAGCATTCCTGGTAGACCAGCCATTTGAGTGGTTGTAATCACACCGTCAACATTGGTCATCATATAGGTAGGTTGACCATTAAAAGTGAACTGTCCAGCACCAGTAATGTATTCCCCATTGGCACTAATTCTAGTCTGGCTCATGTCGACAATTGGGGAGTCGAGACGCGTCGTGTCATAGGTACCTGCTTCATTCTGAGTCCAGATAAAAGGATAGCTTGTCCAACCAATTTTGCTACTACCAACAAGAATAGATCCATCACCACTCAGTCCGACAATATTAGAACCGCTTTCCAGTCCTGGCAAATCCATATCAAGACGCATACTGTCCAGGTGATAAACAAAGGGTACATCAAAATTTGTATCATTTCCCCAATCGTTGGTATCTGCATAAGCCATAGTTCCAAAAATAACGTTCCCGTTATCACTAATGAGTTTGGCCTTGCTGAAATTCATACTGCCATAGGCTAAAGAGTCATCAAGGATTCCGCCCAGGGGTTTCCATTCTCCCCATGTAGCAGCATCTGCGATGGAAGCAATAGTGGCATTGAAGAGTGTATCTGGTATGGTGTCTCCATCAGCATCGTACTCAAAATAATCCCAGGTAAAACTACCTACGACACTACCGTTACTTGCAATTGCATTTGCTTCGCTTACCTGACCACCGCTGCCCTGCCAGTTTGTACTTCCCCATGATCCAGGCCAGTAATTGTCACCGTTCACAAAGTGGGAAGTTTGATGCCGGACAACTTTTTTCAGATTGTATTCGTCACCCTGCATTTTATTACCAAGTATGTATGTCCCGGCTGCGTCCATCTCCCAGGGACCATACTGTCCATCATCCGGTACGTAGATCATATCAGAAATATCAATTGCTTCAACCAACTGAGCCTGAAGACTCACAGAGGCAATCAATAAGAATACGATCACTAACCATGGTTGCTTTTTTCTCATAAACACTCTCCTTTTTCTCTTGCCGTAAGAATTACGGGTAAATCATTTAAAATAAATTACCGCAAATTATATTCCCCCCGAGGGGGGACTACAACTATTTTTTTTAAAATTATAAAATTTATTTTATCTCCCATTCTGTTCATTATTCACACGATTTAATTGATTTGTTAATGAAACATTTCAACCATAAATACTATAATAATAATAATATAACGATAATTTGTAATTCACCTGCTACTGTAAACATTCATCCTATTTCCAAATATCAGCTCTAGTCCAGAATGAATAATATTTTCAATAAATGTTTTCTTTAGCCCCCCCCGGGGGGTAACTAACACTTGCAAAGCGACTAATCGGGTATTTAATTTCGCGGAGTGTTGATATTAAGGTTCTTATTTAGCAATAAAGGATGCCTAAAATGAAATCAAAGTCATTGAAACTAATTATCCTAAACCTGCTGGTGATACTGTCGACTGCAATTGCAGACCCAGAGATAGTCAAATTTACTACCGTAGGCGGGCTCCTGGATCAATGGGGTGGGAGCATGATGTGGTCCAATAGCGATGGGACCATCTTTGGAGGAAGTAACTACTTTGGTGGCGGCTTTACCTGGACTGAAGCAGATGGGATAGAAAATATTGGTGGTCACTATATTCGTGGGATGGACAACAATGGTCTCATCGTTGGTGAAACCTATTTTCCAATGATCATGGGTGATACCCTTACTGACGTAGAAGCCGCAGCCTATTTTGATGGTGAAGAGTGGGTCATGATGGGTCCCATTCAGGGAACCCAACCCTTTGACCCCTATCACTATCAGGGCGCATGGGCGATTGCTGCCGATACGATGATTATTGCCGGCATGTACTGGCATGAAAATTTTAGGACCACTGCGTTTGTCTGGACACCTGAAGATCCTGACGGTGAACTACTCCCTGACAATGGTTTACTTCTGAGTAGCCGACCCAACGATATGAATTCTGATGGCAGCGTCATTGTTGGCTGGGCAGCTGTGGACGAGGATGGGCAATATACTGATCGGGCAGCCCATGCCTGGTTTCTCAATGACCTGACTGGCCAATATGATCTGGCCTTCCTTGGTGCTTTGGGTGGCCATGAGCCCTGGGTTGGTGGAGAAGCGTACGGGGTTAGCCCTAATGGAGAGCTGGTGTGTGGTTGGTCACCCAGTGCCATGTTTATCTGGTCTGAGGAGACCGGAATGCAAGATCTTGGCTACTTGCCCGGACATAATCCAGAAACCGCTGGTGTTATCCCCATGGATATTATTGACAATGGCACTGCAGTTGGTTTCGCCCAACCCCAAACCTGGGTCTGGACCCGCGAAGCAATCATTTATACTCCAGAAAGTGGAATCATTACTCTGAAAGACAGTTTGGAGAGCCTTGGGCTGGAGGATGATTTTGAAGATTGGGGCTTTTTCCAGGCCAATGGAATTTCAGATGATGGACGCTTCATTGTAGGTTCTTGTGCAGGGTTAGATGGGATATTGACCCCATTTGTATTGGAGTTCATCCCCCCTTCTGCGCCCACAGATTTGATGTCAGAATTATACAATGATGATCTGGGTCCCCGAATCTTTCTAAGCTGGACTGACGATCCCTCAAATAATGAGTTTTCCTATCATCTCCAGCGTAGAGTCATCATTGCCGATTCCACAAGCGAATGGGCAACACTGGCTCATCCTGATTCAGCAGACAATATGTACACGGACACCGAAGTCTACTTTGCCAATGGCGTGGAGTGGGAATATCGCTTACGAGCTGAAAACCCTGTAGGGGAATCAGAATGGCTGGAGATAATGACAGCGTCCAGTACAGACAGAATGGTATCTGGTCTTCCAACCGAGTTCAGTATTACCGGAGCCTATCCCAATCCTTTTAATCCCAGCACGACGATCAACTATGAGGTCCCACAACAGATGCAGATTAAAATTGCTCTGTACTCTATTACTGGGACTGAGCTAGCTGTCCTACGCGAAGGACAGCTAACAGCTGGAAATCACAATCTTGAGCTCGATATGGGCGAGTACAGCTCTGGTGTCTATCTCGTCCGGATTATCAGTGGTGATAAGATGGATGTTCAAAAACTTACCCTCATTAAATAAGTATAAGGCTATTAGAAAAATGTTATTGAAAAAAATGGTTTTGCTTTTTGCCGTTGTGGTCTCAGCCCTGTTTGCTGAAGATCCAGAAATTGTAAGATTTTCTGTTGTAGAGAACTTCCCTGACCCATATGGTGGTGGTTTCTGGTGGACAAACAGTGATGGGTCCCAACACGCCGGCGGCTACTATTTCGGAGGGGGGTTCACCTGGACTGAGGATGGAGGTCTCAACCACGCCGGAGGATATGCCATCCGGGGCATGGACAACAATGGTGTCCTGGTCGGTGAAACATCCTTCCCCATGATCATGGGCGACACATTGACAGACGTTGAAGCGGCTGCATACTATGATGGTGATGAGTGGATTATGATAGGACCCATTCAGGGTACCCAGCCTTTTGATCCATACATGTACCAGGGAGCCTGGTCTATCGCAGCTGATACCATGATCATTGCTGGTATGTACTGGCATGAGAACTACAGAACCACTGCCTTCGTCTGGACCCCAGAAGATCCCGATGGTGAATTACTTCCAGACAACGGTCTGGATTTGAGTAGTCGACCCAATGACATGAGTGCCGATGGAAGTGTCATTGTTGGATGGGCTTCAATCGAGGTTGATGGACAGTATACTGATCGTTCTGCCCATGCCTGGGTTCTCAATGAGGAAACGGGTGAGTATGATTTGAACTTCCTTGGGTTCAACGGTGATCAAGGTGGTTGGGTTGCTGGTGAAGCATACGGGGTAAGCCCCAATGGTGAACTTGTCTGTGGTTGGTCCCCCAACTCCATGTTTGTCTGGTCTGAAGAAACAGGTATGCAGGACCTTGGTTTTGCACCAGGTCACAATCCAGAAACCGCCGGTGTGATTCCCATGGAGATCATCGATAATGGTACAGCGGTGGGATTCGCCCAGAACCAGACCTGGATCTGGACTCGTTCAGCGATTATCTACACCCCGGAGAACGGAATATCATTTCTTAAAGACAGCCTGCAGGTATTGGTTGATGATGATGATTTTCTTGAAGATTGGGCATTGTTTCAGGCAAATGATATATCCGATGATGGACGAGTTATTGTAGGGTCCGGTGCTGGACTCAGTGGCATCTTAACACCTTACATGATTGAATTCATCTATCCAGAAGCGCCCCTGGATTTAATCTCAGAAATATACAATGACGCAGATGGTACCTGGATCGACCTCAGCTGGACTGAATATCCCAACAACAATGAGTTTAATTATCACCTCCAACGTCGTGTGACCATTCAGGATTCCACAAGTGAGTGGACTACCTTGGCCTTCCCAGACTCCAGTCACACCACCTATCGTGATGGCGAGATCTACATCTCCAACGGTGTGGAATGGGAATATCGGTTGAGAGCTGAGAATCCCGTTGGTGAATCTGAGTGGCTGGAAATCATGACAGCTTCAAATATTGATGAAGACCTTAAGGAGTTACCCTCAGAATTCAGCATTATTGGTGCTTATCCCAATCCCTTTAATCCCAGTACGACCATCAACTATTCAATTCCTGAACGAATGAATACCCAGGTGGTTCTCTACTCAGTTACGGGAAGTCAGTTAGCTGTTCTCAGTGACAAATTGGAGGAACCAGGTGTTCACAATCTTCAGCTTGATCTGAGCGGCTACAGTTCAGGGGTATATCTGGTCCGGATTATCAGTGGAGATAACATGGATGTTCAAAAACTGACACTCATCAAATAAAAAGGGTCTCATATCACTAATGATACGCTCTTCATTTGTAGTTCTGCTTATGGCTGCCTGCTCTTTTTTACAGGCTGAGGATCCAGAAATTGTAAAATTCACCATAGTTGGCGACCTCCTTGACCCCTGGGGTGGACAAATGAATTGGGTAAGTGAAGACGGCAGTCTTTTCGGGGGTACCAATTATTTTGGTGGTGGTTTCCGTTGGTCTGATGAGGCTGGGCTTGATCCTGTTGTCAGCTCAGCAATTCGCGACATGGCAAATGACGGAACGTTAATCGGTAGCAATTACTTCCCTATGCTCCTTGGTGATACGTTGATTGAAGTGAATGCCGCCAGCTATCATAATGGTGAAGAATGGATTATGATTGGTCCTATTGCCGGAACACTCCCTGATGATCCGAATTTTTATCAAAGCGCCTGGGCCATTGCAGCAGACACAATGATCATTGCCGGGATGTACTGGCATGATAATTCTAGAACCACTGCCTTTGTCTGGACTCCAGACGATCCAGATGGTGAACTACTTCCAGACAACGGCTATATGGCCAGTAGTCGTCCCAATGACATGAGTGCTGATGGAAGCGTCATTGTCGGTTGGGCACAGGTTGATTCTGGAAATATCCAGGTCGGTCGGGTGGCTCATGCATGGTTTCGTAATGAGTTGACGCAAGAATATGAATTAACATTTCTAGGTGCACTCGGTATGGATGAAGGATGGTGGGGTGGTGAGGCTTATGGCTGCAGTGAAAACGGAAAGATTATAGTAGGCCGATCTGGTCCCAGAAAAATGTTTGTCTGGACTTCCAGTGATGGGATGGTAAACCTTGGAATCGCACCCGGACATGATCCAACCCGGGCCAGCGCTACCGGAATGGCAGCTTCCTCTGATACAACCATTGTTGGTTTTGCACGACCCATACATAGTGAATGGGGACGTACTGCTATTATTTGGACCGAGGAAAGTGGAATCATCTTTTTAAAGGATAGCCTAGAGAGTCTTGGTCTTGAGGATGATTTTGAAGACTGGGAATTACTCCAAGCCAGTTCAATCACTCCTGATGGTCGTTTTATTGTTGGAAGTGCATTAGGTCTGGCTGGAATCATGCAACCTTTCATTCTCGAGTTTATACCTCCCTCAGCTCCAACAGATTTAGCCTCAGAGCTTTATAATGATGCGGATGGTCTTAGAATCGAATTGAATTGGTTTGATGATCCGAGCAATAATGAGTTCAACTATCACCTTCAACGTAGAGCAATTATTGCAGACTCAACCAGCGACTGGACCACTTTGGCACATCCTGATTCATCCGAAAACATGTATACTGACACAGAAGTCTATTTTGCCAATGGTGTTGAATGGGAATACCGTCTCAGAGCGGAGAATCCCGTCGGTGAGTCTGACTGGGTAGAAATCATGACTGCATCAAGCACGGATGAAATTGCTACGGGACTTCCACCGGAGTTTAGCATTACCGGAGCTTATCCCAACCCTTTCAATCCAACCACTACCATCCAATATGACATTCCTAAACTAATGCAGACCAAAATTGCCCTATACTCCATTACTGGGACAGAGCTAGCTGTCCTTCACGAAGGACAGCTAACAGCCGGGAATCATAATCTTCAGCTTGATTTGAGTGGCTACAGTTCAGGTGTTTATCTGGTCCGGATTATCAGTGGTGATATGACGGATGTTCAAAAACTTACCCTTATTAAATAGTACGTAGGAATGGAAAATTTGAAAAAAATAAAAACTCTTGTTCTGCTTTTGACGATGAGCTCATTGTTGCAGGCAAATGACCCGGAAATTGTAACATTCACAACTGTTGATGGTCTGATAGATGGCTACGGTGGTAGCCTATTTCACCCAAATGCTGATGGATCAATGGTTGCAGGACGCTATTATTGGGGTGGTGGCTTTATCTGGACCGAGGATGAAGGCGTTGAACATATCGGTGGCTATTCAATCCGCGGGATGGATCGAAACGGCTATGTCGCAGGTGAAATGGCATTTCCTATGATGATGGGGGATACCATTACTGACGTAGAGGCAGCCTGCTACTGGGATGGTGAGGACTGGGTGATGATTGGTCCTATTCAAGGGACGCAACCATTTGACATTTTGCATTACCAGGGAGCCTGGGCTATTGCTGCAGACACGATGATTATTGCAGGGATGTACTGGCATGAGGAAAATTATAGGACCACAGCGTTCATCTGGACACCCGAAGACCCAGATGGCGAATTTCTTGAGGACTATGGACTGGATCAAAGCAGCCGCCCAAATGACATCAGTGCTGACGGAAGTGTCATCGCTGGATTCGCCTCCCAGGGTGACCCCGGTGTTAATTTTGTTAGTCGCTCAGCCCATGCCTGGATCAGAGATGATGCGACAGGTGAGTATGAATTTACCTTTCTCGGTGCGTATAATCCAGATGTGAGCGCTGAGGGTGAAGCTTATTGTGTCAGCCCTAACGGCGAGTACATCAGTGGCTGGTCCTGGGGTGCCATGTTTATATGGACAGAGGAAGATGGCTTCCAGATAATTGGATACCATCCTGACCATGACCCATCAACTGCCAAAGTTACTACGATGGACATTAATGACCAGCAGACCGCTGTTGGCTTTGCTGCAGCAGTCGCCTGGGAAGCTGGACGTGAGGCAACCATTTATACACTTGAGAGTGGAATCGTATTTCTCAAGGACAGTCTTGAATCTCTGGGCCTTGAGGATGAAATCGAAGATTGGTACTTTTACCAGGCCAATGGGATTTCTGATGATGGTCAGGTCGTGGTTGGCTCTGCAATCGGTCCCAGTGGATTTCTGACACCCTTTATCGTAAAATTTATTCCACCAACAGCACCTTATAATTTGAGTTCTCAGGTACTGAATGATGAGGATGGAGAAAGAATCGAACTCTTCTGGGATGATGAACCCACTAACAATGAATATACCTATCACCTGCAACGACGTATGACAAATGCGGACTCTACAAGCAACTGGTCCACCTTAGCCTATCCTGACTCCAGCCAAAGCGAGTATGTAGATACCGACATCTATCTTGCAAATGGTGTGGAATGGGAATACCGTCTACGGGCGGAAAACCCTGTGGGAGAATCTGAATGGGTTGAAATCATGACGGCATCTAGCACCGAAGACATTGCTTCAGGACTTCCAACAGAGTTAAGGATTTCCAGTGCTTTTCCCAACCCCTTTAACCCTACTACAACCATACAGTATGGTATCCCTGAACAAATGCAGACCAAAATTGCCTTGTACTCCATTACTGGGACGGAGCTAGCTGTTCTTCACGCAGGACAGCATTCACCCGGAAATCACAATCTTCAGCTTGATATGAGTGGCTATAGTTCTGGCCTTTATTTGGTCCAGATCATCAATGGTGATAAAATGGATGTACAAAAAATTACATTGATAAAATAATATAGAGGACCCAGATACAATGAATATGAAGCATTTTCTGATCTCACTCATGATCCTCACATCTGCACTTTTCGCAGACGACCCGGAGATTGTGAGATTTACCACCGTCGATGACCTCCCAAGTCAATGGGGTGGCGGTATGGCGTACGTCAACTCAGATGGAACCCTTTTTAGCGGTCGCTATTATTTCCCGGGAGCATTCAGTTGGACGCCTGATGGGGGAACAAGACACCTGGGCGGCGGTTATGCCCGAGGGATGAGCGATGATGGTGTGGTAGTGGGTACTGCTGCTTTTCCAATGATGATGGGTGATAGCTTGACCGATGTCGTGGCTGCAGCCTACCACGAACCAGATGGTGAAGCGTGGGTCATCATTGGACCCATCGAAGAGCAGGAGCTCTTTCATTCCGGGTATTATTCATCCGCATGGAGCATTGCAGCAGACACCATGATCATATCAGGCATGGCCTGGCAACCGAATTACCGCACGACAGCATTCCTCTGGACACCAGAAGATCCTGATGGTGAATATCTCCCCGATTATGGCCTGGAGCATAGCAGTAGACCCAATGATATGAGTGCTGATGGATCTGTCATTGTTGGCTTCGCTTCAATGGAGCTAGAAGGCCAGTATACCGATCGGGCAGCTCACGCCTGGTTTCGTAATGATACCACAGGAGAGTATGATCTAACTTTTCTAGGGGCGCTGGGTGGGTATTACCCAGAGGTAGTTGGTGAAGCTTATGGCGTCAGTCCCAACGGTGAGCTGATCTGTGGTATCTCGCCAAATCGCTTGTTCATCTGGTCCGAAGAAACTGGAATTGTAGAACTTGGAGTAATGGAGGGATATGACTTATTAGGATCTGGGGTATACCCCAGTGCAATTACAGATGACGGAACTATTGTTGGGTTTGCCCGGGAAAACCTTTCTTCACCCATGAGCGATGCCATTATCTATACTCCAGAAAGTGGAATCATCTTTCTGAAAGATAGTCTGGCAAATCTCGGCCTGGAAGATCAGTTCGCAGATTGGTACTTCGATTATGCATTTGATATCACCAATGATGGACGAATCATCGTTGGAACGGCATTTGGATTGGCTGGTTTTCTCACCCCTTTTATTCTCGAATTCATTCCACCTACAGCTCCAACAGACCTTATGTCAGAACTCTATAATGATGAAGATGGCTCAAGAATTGAATTGACCTGGACAGATGATCCAACCAATAATGAATTTTCATATCATCTACAAAGAAGGGTGACTATTGCCGATTCAACTGGCGAGTGGTCGACTCTAGCTTATCCTGATTCTGCAGAAGCCATGTTTACAGATACCGACGTTTATTTTGCCAATGGCCTAGAATGGGAGTATCGTCTGAGAGCTGAAAATCCTGTGGGCAATTCAGATTGGATTGAGGTGCTGACATATTCTAGCACCGACAGAATCGCCTCTGGTCTTCCCATGGCATTCAGAATTACTGGGACCTATCCCAATCCCTTCAATCCAACCACCACAATCCAATACGAGATTCCAGAGCAGATGCAGACTAAAATTGCTCTATACTCCATCACCGGGACAGAGCTAGCTATACTTCGCGAAGGACAGCTATCAGCTGGAAATCACAATCTTCAACTCGATATGAGTAGTTACAGCTCCGGTCTATATCTGGTGGGTATTATCAGTGGCGATAGGATGGATGTTCAAAAATTAACGCTTATAAAATAGTCAATCTTCCTTCGTCTGGTTGACGCATCGAAAAGGCTCCAATTATGGAGCCTTTTTTATGCTTCAAAAAAAGCCCAGATAAACGTACCCGGGCTTTTTTACTAAACGTCTAGGATTGATTACTTCAGATAAGCCAAGCGCTTGACCTCACGTTGCATACCAGATTCCAGTACATAGAGATAGGTTCCAGCACTCAAGGTTCCAGGGTGAAACTGAATTGAATGTAGCCCTGCGTTGTACCGTTCATCCACCAGACTGGCTACCCTCGCACCTGTTATATCATAGATATTCAAGGAAACATGTCCTGCAGTTTCCAGGACAAACTCGATTGTGGTGCTTGGGTTGAATGGATTAGGGTAATTTCTGCTCTGCAATGAATGCTGAACATTTGTCATCGTAGGATTGGTAGATAGCAGTGCTCCAAATAGATCACTTCCCCCAATCATGAGATCTCGTACAATTATTCTATCAAGGTTTTCCTCAGATGGTACCAGAAAACCAGATACGTCGACCTGATCTCCGTCCACAGGAAAAACAAAGTTTGAATCATGGCGTGCCAGTCCTCTTAAACGCACGATACGATAATCTGCAACCGCGTCATCATCTACATCAAGTAAATAGCCAGTACGCTCAACCATGCTACTATCCCGTCGGCCGTGTCTTCCACCAGCACGCACCGTGTCGATGAATGTGCTGATCACACCACTCACATCAATACTATCATAGGAGGTGCTATCACCATGACCCCAATGTCCATGTCCACCGCCATGGTGTCCTCCATGCCCTGGACCGCCGTGTCCAGTACTATCGCATCCACCACCGCCAGGACCACCGGTTCCGGTGCTGTCATGATTACCCCAGCCTCCCCCGTGACCACCCCCTCCTGGGCCACCATGTCCGCCCCCTGGAGGGCCACCGGGACCCCCTGGTCCGCCGTGTCCCTGTGCCACAAGGAAACTTGTCGTTAAGAGAGAGAGGATCAATATCAGATACAATTTTCTGCGGTTACTTCGATGCATAAACTCTTCCTTTAAAAATGTTATTCCAGTACAGTTAAAATAGTTAGACAGCGCTAACGAGAAAAGGTTAAGTATTAGAAAAATATTCTTAAAAATTCATCTCAGCTGGTCCGATAATCCTTTTTTGTGACTGGTCAGTCAATATATTGCTGACCGGTCAGAAATAATGGAGATACGTTTAAATGATAGCTTCAGAAAAAAGAGAACAACGTAAAGAGCAACATCGGCTGGAGATTTTACAGACAGCCGAACAGATCTTTGCAAGACAGGGATATCACACCACAACCATGGAAACCGTCGCCGAAGAATGCGGTTGGAGCAAGGGTACTCTCTATCTTTACTTTAAGAATAAGGAAGACCTGTTTTTCTCCATTTTACTAGAAAAAATGGATCGATTTTCGGCGACCCTCCTGGCTGATCTCAAGAGTTCAAAAGATATTGAGGGTAAAATTTTTGCCCTTATCGATGCACAGTTCCGGTTTTTCACAGAAAACAAGCACTACTTTCAACTGCTTATCACCGAACAGGGGAAAGTCATGCATACTTCAAATTCAGGGCTCAGAGAAGAACTTATCCAGAAGCAACACTCCCAAATAGATCAGATTTCTCAAGCATTAGAAAAAGGAATGAAAGATGATACTCCGGTACAGGCAATCATCCTAGCTGGCAGCATCATCGGTTCAGTGAATCTTCATTTGGTATCCTGGCTGATGGCTGCCGAAGCCATTGACCTGGAGTATGTGAAATCACAACTCACCACCCTTTTCATAAATGGAATATCTACAAATGAAAAAATTTAATCTTATTCTGCTACTTCCTGCCATGCTGGGAGCACAAAATCAGATGGAGCTTTCCATCCAGGAAAGTGTTCAACTGGCACTGGAACGGAATCCAAATATCCGAATTGCCGAGGAAAAAATCAATGATGCCAGACAGAGCTTCTATCAAGCGATTGGCTCCGCCCTACCTTCAGTAAATCTGCAGGGGACCCGCATCATGGATGAGAAGGTTCAAGTCATCCAGAATCCTTTTGCAGCCCCCGGTGCCCCAGCAACCTTGGAGCTGGACTTCACCATGGACTATCAATATGATGTGAGGGTCACTCAACCCCTGTTTACCGGTGGAAAAATCGCATTGGGAACTCTTATGGCTTCAAAAGGGGCCACCCTTGTCAAATCCCAATATGAGCAGGAAAGGAATAACCTCTCCTTTAATGTCATCCAGGCCTATCTCGGGATGCTGGTAACCAAAGAATTTCTCTCAGTCGCTGAAGAGGGCTATGCCACAGCTCTAGAGTTTTATGAGATATCCAAGTTGTTGTATGAGCAGGGTATGATATCCAAATTAGACCTTCTGCAAGCCGAGGTACAGGCAGCCAACCTCCTACCACAAAAGACCCAGGCCGAGAATGGTGTAGCTATGGCACATGCCGGCTTAAAGATGCTCCTCGGTGTAGAAGCAGAAACTGAAATTTTGCTCAGCGATGTGATGTCGTACAATCCAGGGCAATACGATATTGATCAACTCAAAGTTGAGGCATTGACGAACCGAGCTGAGGTTCATCAAATGGAACTCTCAAAATCCCTGAGCTCATTAAATGTGAATATGGCCCGATCTGACTTTCTGCCCGCTATAGCCCTGAGTTATTCCTATTCAAAATCAGGAAATGATCTTGACATTTATGACGATTGGAATGACAGCTATATGGTGGCGGTTGGTTTTAGCTATCCAATCTTTAGTGGGGGTACACGCTATTCCAAAGTCCGTCAGGCAAAGATAGCTCAGCGACAATTAAATCATGGTTATGAAGCCATGAAAGACGGTATCCTCTTCGAAGTTGAACAGGTTTACCTGAGTCTCATGGAAGCGGAAAAAAATATACTTTCCCAGGAAAAAACAGTGGGGCAGGCTGAAGAAGCAGCCCGTCTGGCAAAAATTCAATTTCGGGAAGGCACCATCACCAACCTGCAGGCCAATCAGATTCAAATCAATTTAACTGCAGCCAAGGCAAATTATTTACAGGCTCTTTTCAACTACACACTCGCTGAAGCCAGCATCAAAAAGGTCATCGGCGAACCCCTCCACAAGCAAGGAGTTATCTCTCAATGAAATTTCTTAAATCCACGATTATACTCAGTCTCATCATCATGTTTTTTATGGGCTGCAATAAGGATGAAAACACTGAAGCCAGTGAAGACTGGGTTAGAAAAGCAGTTCCCGTTCAGGTAGATACAGCACGATCCCAAACTTTTGTTAGTTCACTCTCCTATAATGGGTCACTTCTTGCCATCCAGACTGCTAGAATCATCCCCGAAATTCCTGGAAAGATTGAAGCGCTCTATGTACAGATAGGAGACTTTGTCAATGCAGGACAATGGCTGGTCCAAATGGATATCAGCACGATGTCCCTTCAGTACAAACAAGCCCAGGCTGGCCTGTCAGTAGCAAATGCAAACCTGGTAGATGCACAGAAAAACTGGGAAAGGGTTCAAACCCTGCACAGCGAAAATGCAGTATCCCAACAGCAATATGAAAAAATGAAACTGGGACTGGATGCAGCCCAGGCACAAAAGAATCAAGCCAACGCTGGTCTGGATTTGCTTAAAATGCAACTCGACAAGGCAACGCTAAGGGCTCCTTTTCACGGTGTGATCACGCAAAAAGGCTTCAACAAGGGGGACTTGTTCAGTCCCGCTGTGATGATGCCTGTTTTTACACTTCAAGATGTCTCTTCCATAAAAGTCGAGCTGCAGATTACTTCTCAGGAAATTATGAGCATCGAGAAAGGTCAAAATGCCACTTTACAAGTGGGCTATCTGGATAAAGCGGTTCCAGGTAAGGTTACTCTCGTAGGCGTGGCAGCTGACCCCCTGTCAAAAACATTTTTTGTTGAGTGCCAGTTCGATAACCGCACCGGCAACCTGCGTGCCGGAACTTTTGGCCAGGTGGATATATCCATTGAGGAAATTGAAAATGTCATGGTGGTTCCCCGGAACTCTGTCATTAATGGATCCCACATCTTCGTTGTTGAGGAAAACATCGCCTATCAACGCGATGTTGAAGTGCTTCAGGAGAGTCTGGAAGAGCTGATCATTGGTTCTGGTCTTTCAGAGGGGGAGCAATATGTTACCAGTGGAGCCTTTATCCTTACAGACAGCAGTCTTGTCCAGATAGAGGACTAGGAGTCAGCTATGAAAATTGTTGATCTATCCGTCGATCGTAAGATCACCGTCACCATGATCACCTTGATTGTGATCCTGGGTGGTATCATTTCCTTCACCAAACTGGGCCTGGACATGCTCCCAGATGTTGAATTCCCCATGGTGTCTGTGGTCACTGTTTATGGTGGCGCCAGCCCCGAAGATATTGAGTCAATCGTTACAAAACCCATTGAACAGGCAATCGCTTCAGTTTCCGGTGTGAAGGGTGTTGTCTCCACCACCGTGGAAGGCATGTCCATGATTGCCGTAGAATTTGAGAGTGGCTCAAATCTCGATTTTGCTGCCCAGGATCTCAGGGATCAGCTGGCTATGTTTGCAGACTTCCTGCCTGACGACATTCAGACACCCCTGGTCATGAAATTTGACATGTCTGCTCTGCCCCTGCTTTTTTATGGTGTCACCAGTAAAGAACGACCCCTGAATGAACTGGCCGAATATATGGACGAAACCGCGGGGTATCGCCTGGAACGTATCGAAGGGGTGGCCTCTGTCATTGTTCAATCTCCTGAGGTTAGAGAAATTCAGGTTGAAATCGATCAACATGCCCTGGAAACCTCAGGAATTACACTGGATCAGGTCATCCAGATGATTGGTTTTGAAAACCTCAATATGCCTGCTGGCCGCATCGTCGAAGATCACATGGATTATCTGGTGCGCACCCGGGCCGAATTTGCCTCTCTCAGGGAGATTGAAGATTTGGTCGTGGGTATTTCCCCAACTGGAAACCCCATTAAGCTTCGGCAAATTGCGAAGGTAAAAGATACCGTCTCTGATCTGCGCACTGAAATGCGGGTCCAGTCCAAACCCGGCGTCATGATGATTGTTACCAAACAATCCGGAGCAAACACAGTTCAAGTTGCCAATGCTGTAAAGGCTGAACTCGCTGAACTCCAACAGGTTTTACCTGAAGATATTGAGATGCACATCGGCATGGATATGTCCGCCAGTGTGAAGCTCACGGTAAACAGTACGGGCCGAACCGCACTGCTGGGTGGTGTTCTGGCCATGCTCATGATCTATTTTTTCCTGAGAAATATTCGCCCCACCATTGCTGTGGGAGTCGCCATCCCCGTTTCCATTATTGTTACTTTTATACCCCTCTATGCTGTGGGCTACACCTTGAATCTTCTCACGCTGGGAGGATTGGCACTGGGTATAGGCATGTTGGTGGATAATGCCATCGTGGTTATTGAAAATGTCTTTCGCCATCTTGAAGAAGGCAAAAGCCGTAAGGAGGCTGCCCGCCTGGGCGCTTCAGAAGTTGGAATGGCCATTACCGCATCTACACTGACAACCCTGGCAGTATTTCTGCCCATGGCCATGGGTTCAGGCACGGCTGGGCAGTTGGTGCGAGGTCTCGCCCTTTCGATTTCCTTCTCACTGCTGGCTTCTCTCTTCGTTTCACTCACCATGGTGCCCATGATTGCCTCTGTCTTTTTCAAACCGAGGAGCAAGGTAGATTACACCCTCAAGGCAGATAAATCCTGGATCGTCCGTTTAAGAGCTGTCTATACAGCAGCGCTTACTGTGGTTCTCCAGCATCGCTGGAAGACCCTGGGAGCTGCCACAACGTTGTTTATTATTTCCATGGCCCTGATTCCAGTGGTTGGCACTGAATTCATGCCTGAGATGGATCAAGCCATGCTCATGATGAAGATCAAGCTGCCTGTAGGGTCCGCCCTGGAAGAAACAGACCAGGCCGTGAGACAAGTGGAAAAAATCGCCCTTTCAGAAGATGCTGTCCAAACCGTGATTGTATCAAACGGCGTCAATGAAGAAGATCGCGGCCAGAGTGGTGATATGGCCAATGCGGGTTCTCATGAAGGTATGATTATGCTGGCCATGAAACCAAAATCGGAAAGATCACTTTCAACCACTTCCATCGGTGAAAAAATTCGTGGTGAAATTCCAGCCATGCGTGATGTTACTATCCAGAGTATTGACTTTGGAGCAGCCATGGGTGGCGGCGGAGCCGATGTGGAGATCCAGGTTTTCGGGAAAGATTTTAAAGTCCTGGAAGAGATCAGCAAGGAAGTAGCAGCCATCATTGCCGACATCGAAGGCGTTACTGATATCAAATCTTCCATGGAAGAAGCCAAACCTGAATATCACATTGCTCTGAATCGAGAAGAAATTAACCGCATGGGACTGGTATCAGGGCAAGTAGCCAATACCATTAAGGCCTCTACTCTGGGTCAGGTAGCCACCCGCTATCGCTTTGCCGGTGACGAAACCAATGTGCGGATAAAATTCCAGGAAGATCAGCGCAATTCTATTCGCGATATCGGGCAGATCAAACTGACAACCCCCATGAAAACACAAATTCCCTTGGCCCAGGTGGCCAGCATTACGAGGGAAGAGGGTCCGGTAAAGATCGTCCGTGACAATCAGAGTCGCGTGGTGCTGGTGAGCGCCAGCATTCTGGATCGTGATCTGGGATCGGTTATGGAGGAGATCATCGAAATCCTCAAACCCATTCAGGCGACTTTACCTGATGGGTATTTTGTGGAATACGGGGGTCAATATGAGCAAATGATTGATACTTTCATTACTTTAGGCCAGGCTCTGGCCCTTGCTATCCTACTCGTATTCATGGTCATGGCATCACAATTTGAGTCCCTGATTCACCCCCTGGTCATCATGGTTACCATACCTCTGGCATTGATTGGTGTTGTTATTGGATTTCTTGTTTCCGGTGTCACCATCAGTCTTACCAGTTTCATCGGTTTCATCATGCTTACAGGAATTGTGGTGAATAATGGCATTGTGTTAGTGGATTATATCAATCAGTTACGACGGAAGGGAGTCGAGGCAACCGCTGCCATCATTGAAGCTGGTTCCACAAGACTTCGCCCCGTTCTCATTACTGCCCTTACCACTATTTTTGGTATGCTCCCCATGGTTTTAGACGGAAGTGAAGGTGCCGAGATGCGTGCTCCCATGGCCATCACTGTGATTGGTGGATTGACAGCAGCAACTTTCCTCACTTTGTTTGTAGTGCCCTCTCTTTACAGTCTCCTTGCAGACCTAGGAATTCGACGGGCACAAAGGAAGCAACTGAAAAACGCTTAAATATTCACGAGTCGTTCATTTTTTTATCAAAGAGGCTGTCCCAAAGGGGCGGCCTCTTCTTGTAGGGTCGAAGGTATAGAGGTATAGAGTAAACCGGGTCTATGTTGAGATGCAGACAATTCAGCAAGATACAATCCAAAACACATCTGTTTGGGTAACCATTGACTGTTCCTATCGGTGAAAATCCGCCTGCCCGGTGTAGCTCAACAAGCAGAGACGGGTGTATACCGGAGAAAAAACAAAATAGGGGGCCATCGAAGGCTCTGAGACATCCCCTTTGTCTTATTAGAAATGTCGCGTAGAATACATTTTCAATTCGGGGACCACCTATTTTAGGATAGCTATAAATAACGGAGACCCCATGTTTAAAATTCCAAAATCTTACATCCTCTCAGTTCTGTTGACTGCTTTTATGGCCACCTGTGTCTGTGCTCAAGAATCTGTATCGGAAATCAACGAATCACCTGCTATCGGCGATCCATTCCCCCACTTTCAGCTAACCGACACAGAACACCAATCCATAGATTTATACAACTTCCTCCAAAACCAACCGATCTTATTGATTTATTATCGCGGGGGCTGGTGACCATACTGCAATTTACAGTTGGGTCACCTGTTAGAAATAGAGGCTGAGATGATTGCACTGGGTTATCGGATAATCGCCGTGAGCCCAGATCGGCCTGCTGAACTTTCAAAAACATCTGATAACATCTTATTGAATCACTCGCGTCCCCCTTTATCTTCTTTCCCTTCATGAATCAGTGAAAATGGCACTATCCATGCTTTGATTGATACCGTTCGAGAATAGTCTGGTAATAGGATAATTGATGATAATGAAACAAACTGAAGCATTAAAAAATTATGAGGCGACCCGTAAAGCCATTGGTTATGTGGAGCGCCAAAAAGCCAAACCAAAAGACTATAAACGGATTGGTTTTAAATCAGGGTTGGAAGTTCATCAACAACTCAAAACAAAAAGTAAGCTGTTCTGCCGCTGTCCAGCTGGTATCTACCATTCTGATGATGATTTTGATGCTGAAGTTATCCGCCACATGCGTCCCACCCTGAGTGAATTAGGTGAATATGATGGTACGGCCCTTATGGAATTCAAGACCCGTAAAAACATCACCTATCGTCTCAACAACAGGAATGCCTGTACCTATGAAGTTGATGATACACCCCCCTTCCACATTGATCCAGAGGCTTTGGAAATTGCCATAAAAATATCACTCCTCTCCAAACTGAATATTGTGGGTGAAGTCCACATCACCCGAAAACAGTACCTGGACGGCAGTATCCCAACCGGTTTCCAGCGAACGGCCATTCTTGGCGTCGAGGGAGAGATTCAACTAAAAAATAAGAAAGTGCGTCTCATCCAGCTCAGCATCGAAGAAGATTCATGCCGTGAAATTTCTGATGTTGGTCATGAGCGGATTTACAAAACCGATCGTCTCGGTATGCCCCTCATCGAAACCGTGACCCATCCCGATATGGAAACACCAGATGAGCTGGCTGAAGCAGCTGAGTACATCCGTTTTTTGAATCGCAGCACAGATAAAGTCCGTACTGGAATGGGTGCTGGGCGCGAAGATGTCAATGTGAGTTGTGCTGGTGGCAGCAGGGTCGAAATAAAAGGGGTGGCCCACAACAAATGGATTCCAGAGCTTTCACACAATGAAGCCTTCCGCCAATGGGCGCTGCTCAACATTAAGACGCTCATCCATGATCGGGGTATTCAACAAAATAAATGGAAAATGAGCCACAAAGAGATCGACTATTCCATGCCAGAGTTGTTGGCATCTCCCCTGAGAGAAAAGCTGAATCAGAGAATGAAAGTCATCGCCATAAACCTTCCAAAACTGAAGGGAATTCTCTCTCACTTTTTACAGCCCGGGCACCATTTTGCCCATGAAATTAGTCATCGCTTGAAGGTCATCGCCTGTATTGAACGACCCAATATGACCCATTCTGAAAGCCTTGATCCACTCCTGAGTGATGAAGAGTTAGGCAATATCTCAAAGTGGCTGGGAGCTAACAAAAACGATGCACAGATTGTGCTCTGGGGACCAGCAGAGGACATCCCCACGGCCCTGGAAACCGTGGAAGAACGAATTCGAATGTCCTTTGAAGGTGTTCCTGAAGAAACTCGGAAATCGCTTCCAGATGGCACCACCATTTTTGAAAGAGTTCTCCCGGGAAGTGATCGTATGTATCCCGATACGGATTCAGCACCTATTCCCCTGACCGTAGAATTCATTGACGGGCTTGGAAAAAATCTACCTCCGGACATTGCTGATCGCTATGCCCAGATGAAAGCGTGGGGCATACCTGAGGACACCTGGAAATACCTCCTGAGCAAAAACATGGTCCCCCTCATCGAGCAGATTTGTAAGGATTATGGGTATTCGCACAAATTCATTGGATCATTTCTGGGGCATACCTTCAAAAACATTGAGGGAAAATACGAAGTGCATAAAAACTTCTTCTATGAGAAAATTTATGAGCTGTTTCGCTATATCAAGGAGAAGCAGCTGGAACCAGGAATCGCTAAATACATGATGCCTGTGATCTATGAATTTCCTGATATGCAATTCAGTTCTGTGCTTACCAGTATCCATTTCAAGCAACGAGACATGACTGAAATTGTCGCTCCAATAGAATTTCTGTATGATAAGTATCAGGCAAATACATCAGAAGATAAATCAGGAGAGGATATAAAATGGCTTATGGGTCAGGTTCATCATCAAGCCATCGGGAATGTGGCAATGGCTGCCCTGAGACAACAGATCGAGACGATAATTAAATGATAAACAGGCTAACCGCAAAGGGCGCTGAGTACGCAAAGAATGTTTTGTGCGAAAACGATAGACTATTGATTCTGACCTATCAAAAACCTTTGCGTTCTTCGAGATCTCTGCTTGTCCGGCGTAGCTCTTGGAGCGCAGATGGACGGTTAAAAAGTCTTTTCATTGTTTAAATAGAGAGAGAAATGATTCTATGAGTGATGACATTTTCCAAGGATATAAAGGCGATGCTCTAGCAACACTGCAGAAATTCAGTGTCCGCGTCTGGGGTCAGGTTGAAATTCACACCACCCGGGGCACCTTTGATGGAACTGTGCTCCCCCGCTCTGAAAATGATGATGATCAGCACATCGTACTGAAAATTAAAACCGGCTATAATATTGGCATTGATATTGTGACCATTAAAAAAATGGTTGAAACGGGTTATCAGAAAGCCAATTATAAAATTCCTGAAAAAGCCTTCCCCTATTCAGATGATAAACCCAATGTGAAACTTTTTGGGACCGGGGGGACAATAGCCTCACGACTGGATTATCGAACCGGTGCAGTTATCCCGGCCTTTTCGCCTGGTGAATTATATGGTGCTGTCCCTGAATTGGCAGATATTTGCAATATTGATACTGAAAAATTATTCGCTGTTTTCAGCGAAAATATGGGGCCGGATCAGTACAAGATACTGGCAGAAAGCATTGGCAAAGAAATCGCCAACGGCACGGATGGTATTGTCATCGGCCACGGAACGGACACCCTCCATCACACGGCGGCGGCACTTTCCTTTATGGTTCAGGATTCGCCCATTCCCATCATTCTTGTGGGATCTCAACGCTCATCGGATCGACCTTCATCCGATGCGGCTCTTAATTTGATACACGCATCTTACGCTGCCGGGCATGGTGACATTGCAGAGACGCTGGTGTGTATGTTTGGACCCACCTCAGATGAATATGGCTTCCTGCATCGTGGTACCCGGGTCCGAAAAATGCATAGTTCATATCGATCTACATTTCGGACCATAGGTGATACACCAGCTGCCACCGTGACCCGTGAAGGTCTCAAAATGATAAAAACGGACTACAATCATCGGCGCAAGGACAAGACTGTAAAAATTGTTCCCACCTTCAATGAGAACGTTACCATGCTCTATTACTACCCTCACATGAAGGGCGACATTGTGGATTCATTGGTAGCTGCTGGGTACAAGGGAATTGTTATTGTAGGAACCGGTCTTGGACATGTTAATCGGGAATTATATCCTGCCCTGGAGAGAGCCAGAGACAAGGGTGTCTCCGTCTTTATGACCCTTCAGACAATCTGGGGATATGCTCACATGTTTGTCTATGATACTGGTCGGGATATGATGGCCCTGGGTGTTACCCCTCTGGGGAATATGTTGCCAGAGGTCGCCTGGGTCAAACTGGGCTGGGCACTGGGACAAACCGAGGATCCAGTTAAAATCAAAGAGATTATGCTCACGCCAATCAATGATGATATTACTGAACGAGAGCCTTATAATGGCTATCTTGTTTATCAGGGGGGCGTTCCTGAGGTGGAAGGTTTTGTCCGTAAATTCAGGAAATAAGTTTCATCAATATCACCTGACTTCAGTCAGGTGAACTAAGGAGACACCCATTTTGACAAACCGTTTAAACGGTTTTATGGTGTGAGCCAATACATCTATCCACTACCAACTGAAGTTGGTAGTTATTTTGAATGAGTTGCAATATATGATGATACCAACCCGATCAGAATACCTCAAAGGACTAGCCCAAAAAGGTCAGAGAATCATGGCTGTGCTGCCGGCCCTCTATCCCAGAGAGCTGCTCTGGGCATTCCATATTCATGCCGCTGAAATCTGGGATCCACCAGGAGAAATACTCCACGCCAACGCGCATCTACAGACTACCATTTGCCCCATTGTAAAAAAAAGCCTGGAATTTATCCTCAAAGAGCCTCATGTCATCAATGCAGGATACCTCTTTCCACATACCTGCGATTCTCTTCAAAACCTGGGCACTCAGGTCAAAGATCTTATCGGTGTTTCCCTTCCGGTTTACACCTTCTATAATCCCAAGGGCAGTTTTAACAATACGACGACAAAATATTACCAGGATATCCTCAAAAATTTCCAATCCACCTTGGAGGCGAGCTATGGACGTCTCGATCCTGAAAAACTGCTGGCTGCCTGTGTCCTGAGTCATAAAATCGATACACACCTCTTGTCAATCCAACAAGCCCGCATGACGGATCGCCTGGCTTTGAATAACCAGGAGTATTTCAAGCTCATGCGAGCTCAGGAGTACCTGCTCCCCATTGACTATTTGACCCTGCTTGAGCTTGTGGATATTCTGGAACAGCCTGCTGATTCTTCAAAAGCACGAATGATGGTGTCAGGAATCCTGCCACCAAACCCAGAAATTTTGGGTTTTCTCGATGAAGTGGGTGTGAGTATTGTTGCAGATGATTTACTGGCCGTCAGTCGACGCCTTCCAACGTTTGCCATGGATCCCCCAGGTTCACCTCTGGAATATTTAACCGATCGTTTCTTTATCTTGCCACCCTGTTCCACGCGGGCAGGTGACCTGGATGAAAGGCTACACTATCTAAATAGTCGTATGAATGAAAGTCAGGCTCAGGGCATACTATTCGATATGGTAAAATTCTGTGAGCCTGAGCTATTCGATCATCGTTTCCTGGTGAAAACACTTAGAGAAAGAAATATCCCTGTATTAACCCTGGAAACAGAATTGGAAAACCACATCTCAGGTCAAGACAAAACCCGTATCGAAGCGTTTACTGAAATTCTATTTGAGATGGTTGCGTCATGAGTATCAGAGCAGAGTTAAAATATAAAATCATGAAAGATTATGGAGCTCCCGCTCTCATGGCGCTTCAAGAATTCAGAAAGCGGAGACCCCGTCCCATCCCCAAGGCATTTGGACCACCCCTGGAATCCAATAAGCGTCTGAAAGAGATTCTCAGTCGCCATTATTTCCTCTCCAGATATGCTCCTGGCGTAAAAAAAGTCGCCTGGGTCACCAGTGGTGCTCCCGTGGAACTCCTGAGAGCTTTTGATTTCTATACCATCTATCCTGAGAACCATTCGGCACTGGTAGGAGCCAAAAAACAGGGCGCTGAATACTGTGGAATCGCCGAAGGAAGTGGATTTAGCCAAGATTTATGTTCGTATGCCCGTATCGATCTGGGACATATGCTGTCCGGTAAAACACCAGCCGGGAAACTGCCCAAACCGGATTTGTTATTTTGTTCAAACAACATCTGTCAGACCGTCCTCTACTGGTATAAGGCCATTGCTCATGAACTTGACATTCCCCTGATTCATTTCGATGCTCCCTTTGTTACTACGGAGCAGACTGAAGCCGATATCAATTATATGGCTCAACAACTACAGGATATGATCCCCATCCTTGAGCGGGTTTCAGGACGAGTATTTTATCTAAATATTTTTGAGGATATCCTCAAACGCTCCATGGAAACCTCCAGGACCTGGGGTGCCATCCTGGATGCCATGAAGGCTCAACCTGCGCCCATGACCATCTTTGACGCCTTTGGTCATCTTGCTCCCATTGTATCCCTGCGCGGTTTGCCTGTGGCACAAGATTACTACCATATATTGATGGAGGAGATCGACACTCGAGTTTCTCAGGGAATTGGCGCTATCAGTAATGAACGTTATCGCTTGATCTGGGATAATATTGCCATCTGGTATAAGGTTCGGTTTTTAGCTACATTTTTTGCTGAGAGAAAAATGAATTTTGTGACTGCCACCTATACCAATGCCTGGGCTGAGACAACAGGATATCTTGATGTGAAAGACCCCTGGACTTCCATGGCTAAAACGTATGGGCAAATCATTTTGAACAACAATTTGAAGCACCGTCTTGATTTGATGAAAAAGATGATCAAGACCTATGCGGTGGATGGGATGGTCATGCATTCAACACGCAGCTGCAAACCCTATTCGGTAGGTCAATTTGATCTGCGTAAGGCCATCACTGCTGATCTTGATCTACCTGCTGTTATTCTGGATGCAGACATCGCAGATGAGCGGGTATGGTCCGAGCAGCAGATCCACACTCGGCTCGAAGCCTTTTGTGAAACCCTGGAAGGATCAAAACATGGCTGATCTTTATTTCGCTGGCGTGGATGTAGGGTCACTCAGCACTGATGTATCCATCATTGATCTTTCAGGAAAAGTTCTTTCTGAAATTGTCATCCCCACTGGTGTGAATGGGTCCGCAGCAGCTGAAGAAGCCTTTGACGCTGCTCTAAAATTGGCAGATCTCACCCGGGATCGCATCACAAGAATCACTGCTACAGGGTACGGACGTGCCTCAGTGGTTTTTGCCACTGGAAAAACCACTGAAATCAGTTGCCATGGAGTCGGTGCGCATCAACTATTTCCAAAAACAGGCACTGTCATTGATATTGGTGGTCAGGATAGCAAGGTTATACAGATAGATTCACGGGGTCGTATGCTTGATTTTACCATGAACGATAAATGTGCCGCTGGAACAGGTCGTTTTCTCGAGGTCATGGCCAACCGTCTGGATCTTGATCTGGATGAATTGAGCAGCCCTCTGAATATTGAGGGAGAATCTGCACCAATTAGTAGCACCTGCACGGTCTTCGCTGAGAGTGAGGTCATCTCCCTCCTGGCCAAAAATACCCCGCGAAAAGATATCGTACATGGTTTGCAGCGGTCTATTGTGAACCGGATTTGGAGCATGGTCACCTCGATTGGTATTGAAGGCGAAGTCACCCTGTCAGGAGGGGTTGCCCATAATAAGGGTCTGGTAAAATTGTTGGAAGAGAAGCTGGGACTTACCTTGAATATTCCCGAAAACCCACAAACTGTAGGTGCACTGGGGGGTGCTCATATTGCCCGTCGAGCTTATCAAAGCAGTCTCGAGCCTCGCTCAAATTAACCAATGAGGAACTTCTGGGGTCAAAGGGATTACATAGAAAGAGGTGTATTATGAAACTTAGCAAACTTATTGTCCTATTACTCATCCTTTCGGTCATGTTGCAGGCTGGTCCTCGATCAAGAAGAAATCATCATCACCCTGTGAGGAACTATCACCACTCCTATTACCCCCACCACTACAATAACTACTACTCAGCATATGGATATTATGGGTATTATAGATATAATCGACCTGTCGTGGTCACCACCCAATCGACCACTACTTACCCGACTAATCTGGTCACCATCACAGTCGAAAGTGTGGCAGAAGACATTGCTGCCTTGAATGACCTGATGACACGTGGTTTGATAACTGAAAAGGATTTTGAACGGGCCAAAAAGACGCTACTCAATCGTATCGGAATGTCTCTGAATCCAGATGCCCAGGAAGCAACTACTGAGTATCTAATTGGGCAAATCGAAACGCTGCATCAAATGCACTCCAGACAGCTCATCACAGAAAAAGAGTTCAAGAAACAAAAGAATAAGCTGTTGGCGATGATATAGACTGATATTCCTGCTGCTTTTTTTAAAATTCTCCCTTTTGAGTTTGTATCCCCGCTAATTAATCAATTTTAATCCTAATTATTTCTTGGGAAGCAGTTGCCAGGAGTTAGCATGCCTGAGTCACTAAATAAATTTCTAAGGAATTCTCCATGTACCCCTATCTCAGAACCATTAAAACCATTCTCTCAGCCAAACATCGTAGCTCACTGAATTTCGGTGATACCGGTATTCTAAATCTTCGAGCGGGGTTTTCTGATATTGACCACTATGGAGAAATCAATAATGGGAGACAGCTGACCCTTATGGACCTGGGGCGTTATGATCTTGGGGTAAGAGGCGGCTTGATGAAGCTCATCTCACAAAAGAAATGGGGTTTTGCAGTTGGCGGCTCCAGTATTCGCTACCGGCGCAGAATAACCCTGTGGAAAAAGTTTCAATTACACAGTGAGGTCATTGGTCACGATGGGCGCTGGTTCTATTTTCTCCAGAAAATGTGTCAGGGAGAAACCATCTGTTCTTCGGCCCTCATCAAGGCTGGGGTTGTTTCGAACAATGGATTGGTCCCAGCTGAGCAGGTCATGAAGGAGTTTCCGAATAATACCTGGACCGGTGAATTACCAGACTGGGTTAAAGCCTGGATCAATGCTGAAAGCCAGCGACCCTGGCCGCCAAACTCTCCCCAATAAAAAAAGCCACGTCAGTGCAAACCGACGCGGCTCCATTTCCAGATATAGCACTGTTTATTTTATAAATTCTAAAATAGCCTTATTGGCAGCGTCCGGTGCATCCAATTGGACAAAGTGTCCACACCTTGGAATAACCGTCACCGTGCTATTTGGTATTTCATTGGCTATTTCAGCTATTTCTTTGGTCCAGCCAGGATGTAAAAATCGGTTTGGAATGAGTGCATCATTGGCACCAAACAGAACCAGAGTGGGCTGCTTGATTTGATCCAACTTATCCCACACAACACCCCTCAACATGCCCTCAACATTCTTTGATACAGCATAGCAATAGTCATAAAAGTCTGCAGCACCTCGCAGCTGAATCCGATCAGTAATCATCCAGGCTGCATCTTCAGGGAAGTCATAAAAATTAATACTGACATTTTTGGCAATGGCTCGGACGGGCGTATCCCTCACCAATTCAGGGGTCATGACGTTCTTCATCCAGGCAGATTCGCCCTCATTAAAACGTTCAAAACCAGCTGGGGAAATCAAAATCAATTTCTCCACCAGCTCGGGACTTTCAAGCGCCAGGGTCATGGCAATTTGACCACCCATTGAATGTCCTCCAACGATCACTGTCCCCAAGCCCAATTTCTGAATAAAATGTCTTAACACATCAGCATTAAAGGACATGGAATAATCGTAATAGCCCTTACTGGAATGTCCATAGCCAGGTAAATCAACAGCAATGACTCTATGGGTTTGGGCAAGCACCTCAATGTTCTTGGTCCAGGCCCGGGCATAGCTCCCCAGTCCATGAATCAGCATTATCGTCTGGGGGCCTTCCCCTTGTTCGACATATGCCAGATCTACATTCCCGATCTGAATATTCTTAACAGGAAAACCATAATCCAGCTCATCAAATTCAAGGTTGGGAAGTTTATAATAAGATCCTGTTCCGGCACCCATGAGTGTTCCAATCACTGATATAAAAACGAATATTTGTATAATTTTCTTCATGATGCCTCCTAAAACATGATCCATTTAAGGAGCAGAATTAGCGTCCAGGGATCAGCGGGGCGCTCAGAAATACCACCATTGGTCAAGGGAGAATCGTAAAAATCTCCCAGACTCAAATGAGCAGCATGCATCTCAATATCAAAGAAAACTTTGGGTGTATAGGTCACACCAATATTCGCCTCAAAACCCATGGCGTTGCCTCCACCAAATGGAGCAACTGGAGCAATGGCATAGCCTAGATTTCCTTCGACTTTCAATTTGTATGGGATGACATCATAGGAGAGTCGACCCACACCAGCAACGAGACCATAACCCATATTCTGGATATCGATGGTTGAAGCATAGTAGCGGTTCACCACATCACCGTGAGGCAGCAACAGGTATAGTCCAGTCCCAAAGAACACAGCACCAGGCGCGGTCCAGTTGTTACCCGTGAGCACGCCGGTATACTTCCCATCATCAACGTTTTCTGTATCCCCTGTTGAGAATATTCCATCCAGGACAATATTGTCCCGATTGGTCTTTCCATATTTATAGGCAAGACGAAGATTTGCCGCATACCCAGCTACGTCGATTTCCCGAGTATCAGTTTTAACCAGGCCACGTGTGGTATAAGCAAATCCACTCATCCCAAAACGCCCCTGCTCCAGCATGGGATCACTATCAAAGTGTGTCCCGATCCACCAGAGATTTGCAGTATAGGTTTCATTCCCCAGATTGAATTGAAATACACCATTATAGGGCGCTAACAATGAATTCAACCCCTGTCCCAGGATTGATACACCTCCTTCACCAGCTCCATTCTGAGAACTTCCATAATCCCTGAGATGATAAACCGTGAGTCCAAGTGTGGTTTTGATGGATACATCCTGTTCAGCATCAAACTCAAAGAGAAACACATCATCATTCTGTTCTACATTGTTTTCATATAGCTGATAGGCCCCAGCCTTGAAATGCTGATAGGTATTGGGAGAATAATGTGCCGAAAGACCCGTCGCATCGGAAGCAAAGAGAGAAAGTCTATACCCTGTGGTCAATAGCTCGCTGGTACCTGTGTAGTAGGGAACAGATGTATTGTCATAAAAACGCAGCAGTCCCAGATTCACATACCATTTTTTGTTGGGATGGAATTCCATAAATAGGTTTTGGGTTTGCAGATTCACAAAATCTGCACCAAAAGCACCTCCAAAATTTCCACCCGCACCATAATTGGCATCACCCCAGGTCCAATCCAGCTCAAATGACATGCGCATACGTGCCCAGCCATCAAATAGGCGTGGTGAATAGGACAACATTCCTAAAAAGCGTTGCTCAACATAGTTGGAATATCTATCGGAATAGCTTTTGGTTGTGTTTCCGCCATAAAAACGTCCCACAACCTGACCCTTAAGAAACTCATTGGTAGGAGCCACATTAATAGCCTCATATCGAGTGAGATAATACCCGATAAAGCTCAATTCGTTCTTATCTCTGATGGTTTCCTTGCCCTCAGTCCATATGGGAAGCGCCTGACTGAAGCTGGTCAGAGCAAGGACCATCACGAGCAATGCACGCGTAAGCATCTTGCGCATATCATTCTCCCTAAAATGTTGTCGGGGTGTAAAAATCACACCCCGACATTAAAAAACCTTAGTCCTGACGGATATAGGTCTGAATATTCCAAGTCCCCAGAGTTGGGTCTGCGCCAAAACCTGCAGCAGGTGTTGGAACCGTTGCTGCAATATCTGGAACCGTCTGAACGGCTTCCAGTGTTAGCGTATCGCCACTGATCTGGATGATACCTTCTTGCTCAAAAGCTGTATAAATGAGCTGAATGACATCGATTTCAGAATCACTTGACTCAGTGAGTACATAAGTACCTCCCTGAGATGTCCAGGCGCCACCAATAACATGGGTCTCAAGTGTTACTGTGTTGTCTTCAGCAAGCTCAACTTTCACGCTGTCATACTGAAAATATGTGGAGAGGATCACAGCCACATTTGGTCCGGCACTTAACCAATTGCCGACCCATACATCTACATCATTGTTATTGGCGTCTGTGCCTGAATCATCTTCACAGCCCATCACGAACAGTAGTCCCAGAATCAGAACCATCAGGATTGTGTATCTTTTCATCATCTTGTCTCCTTTTGTTGTTTGTACATTTCTATTAAATGTTTGCGATCCAGCTTACCAGAGTCATTCAATGGTAGCGCTTCGATCAAACAAACCTGTTTTGGTGTTTTATATTTTGCCAGCGACTTCAGACAGAAGTCCCTGACCTCTGCAATCTCAATTTCCCTTGTTGCGACAAGAAAGGCGAGACCCACTTCACCCCATTGCTCATCTGGGATTCCAATTACGGCGGCATCCTTGATATGGGGGTGTTGAATCAGGATTGCCTCAACCTCAGCTGGATACACATTTTCACCACCGCTGATGAACATGTTCTTTTTGCGATCAACGATATAAAAGTAACCATCTTTGTCTTTTCGGGCCATGTCACCCGTATGAAACCACCCATCATCAATAGCGTTCCTGGTCTCCTCCGGTTTGCGCCAATACCCCGATGTGACCACTGGCGAGCGTAAACAGAGTTCACCTGGTTCATCCATGCCTGCCTCTTCTCCAGATTCAGACAAGACCTGGGCATCCATGTAGAAATTAGGGAATCCAATACTCCCCTGTTTGCTGATGGCTGCGTCCTGATTCAATGAGAAGCAATTGGGGCCCACCTCTGTGAGACCGTAACCCTGCCTGATGGGGACATCCTTTTGATGCCAGATTTCAATCAGTGGAATGGGCATTGGAGCGCCTCCCACCACTGCATAGCGCAAGCTGGAAAGATCAGTGGTATGGAATCTGGGTGAATCTGCCAACATTTGCATCATGGTTGGAACACCGAATAGAACCGTTGACCCCTCTTTTTCGATCAACTCCAAAATGATATCTGGGTCAAAGCCTTCCAGGATAGTATGAGAGGCTCCATGGTGTAGGAAGGGCGTAAAGAGAACGTTCCAGCCTCCCGTGTGAAAAAGGGGTGCATAGGCCTGAGTATGATCGCTTGAATTAATATCCAGACGCAGCGATGTATTCACTGAGTTCCAGAAAAGCATTTTATGGGTGATCATAGCACCTTTGGGTACGCCAGTGGTTCCAGAAGTATAGAGAATCATGACCAGATCCTCAGAATCAATCGGGGTATTGGCGAACTCAATTGCAGAAGCATTTTCTTCCCTGTCAAGGTAGGAACCAAGCGATTCAATATTCATTCTCTGACAGCTATCGGGCAGGGATTTCAGCATGTTGACTTGCTCAGAATAGTCTTCCTCAAAAATCATAAGCTGGGGTTCCGCATCTGTGAGCAAAACATCTAATTCAACTGGGGTTAATCGAAAATTCAGAGGTACTACAATGACCCCAAGTTTGATGGCTGCAAAATAGAGCATGAAATATTCCATGCGATTGCGGGAGTATATCGCCATCCGGTCGCCTTTGGTGAGCTTCATCTCCTGCTGCAGATATCTGGCACAGGCCCTGGACACCTCATTGAATTGGTCATAACTCCAGGAACGATCACTGACATGTTCGCGAAGAAATAATTTATCTGGGGTATAATAAGCCCAGCGCGCCAGCCAATCATGTGCATGTCGTGTCAAGACAGGGGCTCCTTCTTTAGCTGGAAAATGATTGATCCCACCACCAGTGATAGAACAATGGCTACAGCAGCGGCCACTCCGGGGTTTTCACCGGTTGCCAGGGTAAAGGGGACGGATATCTTGCCATAGTACATGGTGAAGTGAATAACAACCGCTGTGACACTGGCAGCAATGGCGGCAAGTGGTGGTGTCCGTTTCGAAAACATGCCAAACAGAATGGGGAAAAAGGCTGCTGCGAAGAACGCATAAACACCATTCTGGGCAAAAATGGCTACAGATAACTTGGGAAATAGGAGTTGTTGCCTGGATAGGATGATGGCAACGATAGCCAGCAAGACAATGACAAGACGGTTAATTTTTATCATTAAGTTGTCAGCAGGACTATCCCCTCTGAATTTGATCAGGGCTGGTTTTATCAAATCTTCTGTCATCGTTGTTGATATACTCTGGATCAGTCCCTCCAGAGTACTCAAACCGGCTGCTATCAATCCCAGAACTACAAACAATCCAATAAACACTGGGAATTCATTCAGAACATAGGCTGGTATAATGCCATCCATCTTTAAAGCGCTGCCTCCAACTGAGAGATCGGGGAAGGCAATTCTGGCATACAATCCAGCGATGACCACGCTAAAGAAAATCAGCTCCGTTATGACGGCGACAACCAAAAAGCGATTAACACTCCTCTCATCTTTGAGGAGCAGACTTTTTGTAATGATATGCGGTTGACAGACGATGGCGACACCCACTACTATTTGAACGACACCAATTTCAAACCAGTCTCGAAATAGAAAGCTGTTGGTGTTTGTGGTGCCCACCAGATCAGGATCAATGCTGGACAGCTTGTCCAGGAAACCGTGTATTCCGGCACTGAAATGTTCATATCCAGAGCCCAAGAGCAGGAATGCAACCACCAACATGATGGATCCCTGTATGGTGTTGGTATAGACCATGGAATTGGCACCACCGAACATCATATAACCAAAAATAAAGATGACGATTCCCAGGAGCGCTGCCATTTCCGATATGGCCAAAGTACTTGACAGCACCTTTGTCAGACCCACAACGATAAGGACGATGAATGTGATGAGCAACAGGGACAAAATGGCAAAAAAAGTTTGGTAGGCTTTGCTGTTATAGCGTACGCCCATCCATTGTGAGAGGGTAATCACCTTAACCGTGGCACCAAATTTCCGGAAGCCCTTGCTGAGGATCACGAGTGACCCCATGGCCGCCAGGGGCAGTACTACGGCGTAGGATATCACAGCCGAAATACCATAAATGGCAATAAATCCGGGGTTTATAATAAAGGTAGCTGCACTGGTCATGGACGCAGCCAATGAAATTCCCACTGCAGCTGGTGAAAACAAAAAAGATCCCAGCGCATAGTCCTGCATACTTTTGGTTTTTCGGGCCCCTCTAACAACCAGCACAAGAATTCCGCTGGCCAGCAGAATCATTAGAATCCAACTATACAAAACCATATCTGTGTTTGCATTCATGCTAAACTCCCTACCAGATCCACGCGGAACACGCAAAAGCCAGACCGCCACCGGAACCCATAAATACGATGAGGTCTCCTCGATCCAGTTTGCCTTGATTGTGGGCTTCATTGAGTGCCATGGGAATACAAGCCGATCCTGTATACCCATAATAAGACATTATAGTCTGAGCTTTTTCCATGGGCAGATGAAGAGCCTCCATGGTTGCTCTGATGCTGTTGATATTAATCTGGGTAAAAAAGACCTGCTTCACACTGGATAGATCGTGCCCCCCATCGGCAACAACCTTGCGAATCATCCTTTCCCAGGTGATGGGATTGAGTTCTTTAGGGAACTTTTTAACAAATTTCAGGAGGTGATCTTTGTTACCCAGCACTTCTTGAGTCACAGGCGTTTTCACGCCACCAGCATAAATCCCCATCCAGTCCGCATACTGTCCCTCTGTGTAGAGCAAGCCCTGTAGATGTCCAACACCTTCAGGGTCAGCACCAAGTAGCACACCAGAAGCGCCATCAGCGAACAGGGTCACTGTTTTTTTGTCATATAAATCCAGATAGCGAGACATCCCATAAGCACCAATAACCAGGATATATTTATATTTTGGATCAGCCTGGATATATTTGGCTCCCATGTCAATTGAAGTCACAAACCCTGCACAGGCCGCATTCAAATCAAAGGTTCCCGCTCCTGTGGCGCTCAGACGGTCTTGAATGATTGAAGCAGTCGATGGTGAAATGTACTCTGGAGTATCCGTTGAAATAATAATGAGATCGAGTTCTTCTGGTTTCACCTTGGCCTTTGCCAGAATGGTGAGTGCTGCTGATTCAATAAGATCCGCAACACTTTCGCCTTCAGATAGCCAACGACGCTCTTTTATGGTGAGATTGTCTTCCAACCATTCCGAAACATTCTCGCCCAGAATTTCATCAAAATATGAATTGGGGACGATGCGATTAGGCACCGCCATACCTGTTGACAGAATACGTGCATTACGGAGCTCAGCCATCAGGAAATCAACCCTCCATCTACTGAGAGTGTGGTGCCATGGATAAATGAAGCTTCGTCTGAAGCCAGAAACGCATAGGCCGCCGCCACTTCTGAGGGTTCACCAATACGCTGCAGGGGTGCTTTACCCGCCATCATTTCGATGACTTTCTCCGGCATCTTTTTGACCATTTCAGTGGCAATGAATCCTGGAGCGATGGCGTTCACGCGCACGCCTTTGCGTCCCAACTCTCTGGCCCAGACCTGGGTCATTCCAATGACACCTGCTTTAGAAGCGACATAGTTAGTCTGTCCAAAATTTCCATAGAGTCCGACGACTGAGCTGGCATTTAGTATGACACCTGAGCCCTGGGAAACCATTTGTCTTGCAGCGGCTTGACCACAGATGAAGACCGCCTTTAAATTCACATCAATCACCTGATCAAAAGCAGCGCTTTCCATCTTGAGGAGTGTCGCATCTCTGGTGATACCGGCATTGTTGATCAGAATATCCAACTGGCCATATTTCTCAACGATGGCTGTCACGGCTCCATGGACAGAATCTTCATCAGTTACATCCACGGCTCGAAATTCAAGTCTATTGTCAGGAGTTTGAAGCGCAGCCATGAGAGCATCACCCATTTCCTGATTAATATCCCAGGCGGATACGATGGCGCCTTCTGCTAAAAACTTTTCAACCGTGGCCATGCCAATTCCAGCCGCTCCCCCGGTAATAATTGCAACTTTTGATTCAAGTTTATTCATACTTTCCTCAATCTGATCTACGTGTCAGTTTGTTCTTCTCGCCAGGTATCAATAAATGAGTTCAGATATTCTTGCATCTGTGTGTTGAATTGAACCATTTCTTCCATGCGAGATTTAAATTTTGCCATTTCAGGTTTATCATTGTTCCGGAGTTTTCTTTCAAATTCTTTGGCCAGGCTCAAGTTTCTCCGCAATAGCTCGGCCTGATTGATAAATGCCTGGAGGAAGATGTGATCCACAACCTGGTAGTAATCTTTGCGATCGCCCCCCACCCAAACCCGCTTCACCAGATTATGATCTCTCAGGCGTCGCAATATCTGGCTCACGGGACCCTTACTTACATGCAACTCATCAGTCATTGTGTCCAAAGACATGGGCTTATCCCAGTACAGCAACAATCCCACAATTCGCCCCATGAGAATGGGGAGTCCAAAATCCTTATAAGCATCGCCAAAGCGATTCACAAATTCGTGTTTAATCTTATCTGTCATTCATAACATCCTGCGTTTGATATTTTTCAAATATAGAAAACGATTGATGTATAGCAAGGATTCTTACACACCTAGACGTGATTATTTCTTTTGTTAAAAGTCTATGTTTGTTGAGTTAAGCTAATGATGACCAACTAAATCAGCAATTCACCTCGGACCGTCAAATTGTTTAACGACCAGGTAAGCCTCACATTTCAGGGCGAATTTCTATTATGAATTCACCGGGTCTTCAAGATGCTTAGAACCATTTGATGTCAATTCCAACATGGCAGGTTCAACGTCTTCTGGACTCACAATCTTCCCATGATACAGTTTCATCCATACCACTCGTGCTCTATTTGTCACAAGGTAGCTGGCAGGTAAAACAACCAGAATAAGGAAGGTTCCAAAGAGTAAACCATAGGCCAGGGAAATCGCCATGGGAATCAGAAACTGTGCCTGACGACTGGTTTCAAATATTAATGGTGCCAATCCAAAAGCCGTTGTGAAGGTGGTTAGCAGGATGGGACGCAAACGACTCACCCCAGCGTCAAAGACAGCATCATAGAGGAGCATCCCAGATTTAAAATTTCGGTTGATCTTATCAACCAGAACAATACTGTCATTTACAATAATACCCGTGAGTGCGAGAATACCATAGATGGATAGGGTATTCACCTGAATGCCATGTAATCCATGTCCCCAGAAGGCACCAATTACTCCAAATGGTATCAGTCCGAAAATAAGGATGGCCTGAACATAGGATCTGAAAACCAGGATCAACAAAATAAACATCCCCATAAAAGCCAGTGGGAAAGTCCTGCGGAAACTTGCTCCCGTTTTAGCCTGATCTCTGGATTGTCCCTCATACGAGACATGAACACCTTGAACCTGTGCCAGAACCCGGGGAATTACCTCTTCCCGAATCTCTGCCAGAATGGGAGGTAAATCCAGACTACCGTCTGCCAGATCTGCCTCAACGGTGAGCTCACGCTTTTTATCAAGATGGCTGATGGAAGTTATCCCGCGTTTCAATGTGTAAGTTGCCAGTTCACCGAAGGGATATTCCTGACCATTTTGGGTTCGAATGAGCATACGATCCAGATAACCCAATGATGAGCGATCTTCAGGAGAGTAGCGTACCCAGACACGAATTTCATCCCGTCCTCTTTGAATCCGCTGGACCTCCTGACCAAAAAAGCCCTGACGAACCTGTCCGGCAACATCTCTCAGGGTAAGTCCAAGAGAATATGCCAGTGGTTTTAAAGTAATATCAATCTCCCGGCGACCTTCTTTGGAACCCAGAGAGACATCCCTCAGGGTGGAAAATTGCTGCAGTTCGGCGGTTAGCAGATCACTGGCTTTTTTCAGTTCATCCAAATTGCTGCCCAGCAGACTGACTGAAACAGGCTTTCCAAACATGCTTGCTCTACCGAAGGAAATCTTCTGTGCTTCGGGTCTTGGCCCAACAGCCTTGCGGATACGATTTGCAAAGACGAAACTGTCCATGCCCCGCAATTCACCATCCAGCAATTGAAGGGTCAATTTACCTGCATGGCTTCCCGCATCACCAAAATCGTTACTGCCAATATCCCTTTTTATCCCCAAAATGTATTGGAGCCCATCTTCCCTGTCAGCACTCATCTCTTCATTTACGGACCAGACCACATCTTCAATTTCAGCCAGAAATTTATCGATGTCCGCTTCCTGTCTTCCCGCCACAAGACTGACATTAATGGGTAGCGTATCCCCATCAATAAAGGGGAAAAATGTAAATCCTATAAATCCACCACCAAAGAGACCGATAGTTATAAAGACAAAGACCAGGGGCATGGTTACCGTGATCCATTTATAGCGTAAGGCATATCTCAGGGATGGCGCATACATGCGGTGGGTCATAAAATGAATGATCTTCTCGATTCGTTTGCGCATCCATGAATCTTTACTGTGGGCATGCAAGCCCTTGGAATGGGCCAGGTGGGCTGGCAGAATGAGAAATGATTCTATAAGCGAAAAGATCAGTGCGGCTACCACAACTGCAGCCAAATTCCAGATGAAGCGGCCTAAAAATCCATCCAGAAAAAAGAAGGGCAGAAATACAAGTATGGTGGTCATGACTGAGGTGGTTACTGGGCCCACCATGATGATGGTACCATCAATGGCCGCCTGAAGACCCTTTTTCCCGCGCTCAAACTCACTGAAGATACTTTCTGAAACCACGATGGCGTCGTCTACAAGTATACCAATGACTATGATCATCCCAAAAAGGGAGATGACATTCAAGGTTATTCCGGTAAAACTCAAGACCAGAAACATACCTGCAAATGAGAATGGGATACCAATAGCCACCCAGAAGGAAATCCTCAAATTCAAAAAGAAACTGAGACTGAGAATTACCAGTACCAGCCCGATAAATCCATTGTTGATCAGGAGTTCAAGCCTCTGGCGCAAACTGATCGTGTTATCCGCCAGCACCAAAGCCTGGATTACAGAGTTTTCAGAATTAAACTTTTCAACCATGTCTTTTGATAAATCCGCAACGGTGATGACATTTTCTTCACGGGTTTTACTAATATTCAGGACCACCGCTGTATGACCATTGTAATAGGTCTTATCCGGTGAATCAGCCCATCTTTCCCTAATGGTGGCAACATCTTTAAGGAAAATCAGATTACCATCACTATCGCCACGGATGACCAGGTTCCCCAGCTCGGCAGCCTCATATTCTCGTCCATAAGCCCGTATGAGGATTTCTTCATCTCGGGTCTCAAATTTTCCACCAGATAGATTCACGTTCTCTGATTGGACCCGTCTTGATATCTCATCAAAAGTCAACTGATAACGTCTCAGGTTGGCTTCAGATACTTCGATAGAAATCTCAAGACCAGGGTAGCCCTGTATGGCGACTTGTGAGACTTCCGGGGAAGCAAGGAGCTCATCCCGCATGTTCTCTGCAAAGACTTTCATAGTCTTTAAATCCGTTTCGCCAAAAAGAACAATAGACAGAGCTCTTGATCTGAATTTTTGTTGGTACACCACCGGCTTTTCAGCACTTACAGGAAAAGAGCCAATTCGATCGACGGCATTTTTAACATCGGTGAGGACTTTATCCATATCTGCACCACGAATGGCTTCAATGTTGACAACTCCAACATTTTCAGAAGAAGTCGAGGTTACCCGCTCTATACCATCCAGACCATCAAGATTCTCCTCAATTTTGAGAATGACCCCCTCTTCTACCTCTTCAGGAGAAGCACCCGGGTATAGAACCTGGATAATGATGCGGTTTGGTGCAATTTCAGGAAAGGTGGAGTAACGCAGGTTGGACAGTGCAAGTCCTCCAAAAAGAAGAACTGAAACAAGTAAAACATTGGTCCAGATTGGATAACGGGCAAAGAATTCAATGACGCGACGCATGGAATCAATTATTCCCGGGAATCAGCCGTGAACGAGATTGTGCTGGCATGCCAGCTGAAACACCTTGAAGTAAATCTGTGACCAGTGTATCACCAGGACTCAGTCCCTTATTGATGATATAATAGTCGCCTTCATCAAAGGCTATTCCAACATCCCGCTTTTCGAAGAATCCATCATTTACAAGAAACACATAAGATTCTTCATATACTGCCCGGCGTCCCACCTTGATTGCTTCAGGAATCAGACGAGCTTCAATATCAGCCTTTACAAATACGCCAGCGAGTGGGTTCACGTCACCTGTATCATCCAGTTTTATATACGCCAATACGGATTGTGAGCGTTCATCAATTATATTGCCGATTCTTTCAATATGTCCCTTCCATTTGATACCATTCTCTTCTGGCTCAAGCACGACAGGGGAACCCACATGAATCCAGCCAATATCCTTAGCTGGAACCTGAATCTCAACTTCCAGCTTATCAAGATTGATAAGTTCTCCCAGTCTGCTTCCAGGAGCGGCTGTGCTGCCATCGCGAAGTTGGGTGGATATGATGGATCCATTAAAGGGTGCATAGAAATAATGTTTCGAAGCCCTGATTTCCAGATTCTGGACGGCGAAGTAAAGTTTGAAAATATTGTACCTGGCCAGCAATGCCTTGAGTCTTTGGTCTTCTGTAGTAGGTAGCACACCGATGGGATCATCAAAATTGATGGAGTCAAAATATTGTTGCCAGACCTGAAATATAGCAGGAGAGCTGACTTTTATCTCAGGCATGATCGAAGACAAGGCCGTTAATAAATCACTCTTTGTACTGTTTAGCTCCAGTATTATCTGACGCGTATCCACTTTTAATAATAACTCACCCTTTTTAAAGGATTGTGCTGGTTGAAAGGGAATATCACCAGCTTGAAGTGTTCCTGAGACCTCACTGATTAATGATACGGGTTGACTACTTGCAAGTGTACCATATGTGGTCAATTTTGCCGGTACCTCACCCAGAGACACGACAGATGTGGCCACGACGCGTGGGGTGACCTGAGAATTACGCTTGGGCTTCTCTGCCTTAAACGAAACTAGAATTTTCATAATTATAAATCCAACAACGAGGAGAATCAGGGGTGAAAGTATTAAAGCTTTTCTTTTCATATATATCCTTCGCGCCCCAACAAGCGGCGCCAATTATTAATGCAAACATTCTTAAAAAACCTCTGTCAAAATGACAAAGAGTTCAGGATAGTCGATGAACCATAGCTTGGCAAGTATTCTTAATGCTTGAAGTTCCCCCGAAAACTGAGTTAAAAAGACACTAAAGTATTGGTGAGTAAAGGCTTGCAGGAATCTGCAAGTGGTGGAGCTTGTTTTTGCAAAAAACGGGGGTACTTCGTATTGCCATAAAAAGGATAGCGCCCTA